>JAUWOH010000033.1 GCA_030612225.1 Desulfobacteraceae bacterium | reverse complement strand
GCGGATTTAGCTCCGAAGCTCAATATCTCACAGCCAGCGATCAGTATGATTGCTCAGAGTGGAGAGCAAATAGCACCAGAATATGGATATTCACTTACGGATGAATAGAATCTTATAATTTTAGGGGCGTCCCGCAACCCAGACAGCCTTTTTGTCACCGGCAACAAGGTTATATGGATGATTGCGCCATATAGTTTGTCAAAGCTCATTGAAGAGCAGCAGGAGAGGTGTGCCCAAACCTGGCGGTATTTATCCGGAAGTTACTATAATATGCCTCATGCAAATATATTTGGGTATACTGATGCTTTTTTTCGTTTATATGAGCTAAATTTTAGATCGATAAGAGTTATAAACTTCGAAAATTTACATATCCTGATGCAAAATCACATCTTTACAATCCCCATAGATAATGGTAGGTAATTAGCTGCTGATCAGAGCGGCCCAGTCCAACAAAGTTTTATCCATCATCCCGCTGATTAAACGTATCGTCTGAGCTTTTCAAACTGTTTCTGCCAAACTGGGCTTTCTCCTGCATTCTTATACTGCGGGACAATGGATAAAACTCTATACGTTCGGCCCACATAAGAATCCAGCTTTGAGGTTAATTCTATGAATTCCATCCAACAGGCAAAGAAGATTTATGAGGTATGCGTTCTCAATGCTAAGGCTGGTAAAACTGTGACATACCGAGAAGTCCTCAATCATTTGGGTTACGATGCAGGTGTTCCTGGTCACGCCATCAGATATGGATTAGAGTTAGCATGGATCGCTTGTTCATACACAGACCTGCCAATATTAACTTCAATTGTTGTCAACGATGCGACGGGAGAACCATCACCATCTGGTTATTCTGTCCCGGATTGGAAGAAAGACGCACAAAACGTCTTCAAGCACAAAGAGTGGCCAGGTATTGATGAAATTGATTGGGATTATATTTGGGAAAATCGCAAGGAACTATCAAACACATATGGAACTAGGGGCTATTGGGGCGACTAGTTTGATACTGAACAGGCCGAACCTGTCACTGGAGAGGGACCGGGAATGCCGTGCCATTTTTAAAAGGTTGCAGAAAATCAAATTTTTTTGCTCTTTCCATAGACTTCCGGAAATCGTTTCCCGGCCCCTCAGTTCGCCGTTATATGCCTTAACCGTAGAATGCTGACATTTTTTAATGGCATGACACTGGGATGAAAATTTGGCAGTTATTTTGTTTTACAAATGCTTATTATGTTAATCAGGTGGCCATAATGAATTATCTAACCGATGTCGATATCTATACTATCTTCTTGATTCACGGTTATTGGTGCAGGGATAAAACCTCAAAAGAGGCAAGTATTCCTTTATTAATTCCTAAACATGCCAATTCACCCACCCATTACATAATGGCAGGAAGTGAATCTGCCAAGTTGTTTCTTAACAGTTACCGAGTAACCACCGAGCATATTCGCAGATATAAGGATCTTCCAGTTTTTAGAAATATTGAAAATAATTTCTGGAATTTCTTATCTGAAATTAGATTTAACGGTAAGTTTTATGGCTTAAAAAATTGTGAAAAATTTATTCCTGGTGAAATTTTTGCGGATATTAGAAGTAATGTTTGTGAAACTTTTTTATACAGACAAGGCGTTAAGACTATACTAGTAAAAGAAATTGGTTATGCCACAGGGTTAAATAATTTTGCTGGCAATCTTCGAGGTAAACTGCTTTTTGATCTGTTTTCAGTTAGAACGATTGAACCGTTTTATCGCCAAATAATTATCAACGCACTAAAAAATAATATTACCGCAATTCCACCTTTAGAGAAACAATTAGGTGAATATTTTATAACTCTACTTTGCGGAGGTCCTCGTTCACAAAAGTTTTATTTTCCAATTTTCGAACAAAAATTACTAGAATTGAATAAGAATGCAAAATTTCAATTTTCTGTTAACCTTTCAGATCTCTAACAAGGTACAATAATGATATCTAGGAGTAATGTAAATTTCGAAAGAGACTCATTAATTAATTTTCAAAAAATTGGTTATTCCGATTCGGAAGGAAAATATCTCACCGCTGGTGGAATATACTCAGTAGAAGTTTCAGATATCAAGAAAACACTCGGATTTGGATTAGGGTCTCTAATTAATGAAATAAGTCCATTTTGTAATCATGAATTTCTTAAGCCAATTGAAAACTCGAGCGATTATTGCATAATAGACAGTTATTATCAGCGAATATTTAGGCCTTTTGAACTTAAACCAGCTGCTCTCTATGGAGAAACGGGAATTAACATGATTGATCCGTTAACTGCTGGCAACCCAAAACAAATTGGAGAAGTCAGGGTTAATATTAAAAGTGTTCCTATTTTTTTTGCAGAAAGTTATACAGATATCTTAACAATAAAAGAGCAGGTAAGAAATTCAAGACCCGATGAAAGAGATATTTTCTTTAGAGGTCAAAATAATATTCATTATATTAGAAGAAACAAACTAACAAATGAGTTTCTTTATGGTATTGATGATGTCAATGAGATTAATTTTTTAACATCAGCAGGAAGACATAAATTTAACTATGAAGAATATTCTAATGTTTTAGATATTGATATTCAGTCTTTATTATTTGAAGATTCTAATCTACAAAAGCATATTAGTAAAGTTATTGATAATAAACAAACATGGGACGATGAATTAGAATACCTTACATTTAACAATAGAAGGGAATCTATTGAGAAAGGTGAATGGTCCCTATTGCTTATGGCTATAGCTCAGCATTATGGTGTTCCATCATTTGGATTGGATTTGACTAAAGATATTAATGTGGCTATATGGTTTGCGACAAATAGATTTATTTATGATGCTTCTGCGAAAAAGGCCCATTTTGAGGAAATTGATTCTAATAGCATTTCTGAAACGTCCGCAGTTTTTATTTTTTCATGTCTCGAAGCAAGCTGTGCGGATCTTGGCAAAATCGATAAACTGTTACCTTATTCATCACTAAGGGCTAAAAATCAATCAGGACACTTTCTTTTTGGGGGATGGGGAGCCCATCTTAATATTTGCGCCCAAGACCTAGATGCAGTAATGATATTGAGTCCGAACATAAGAGCTAATCGAAGCATAGATTATGAACATCTATTCCCCAATTCTACTAATGATAAGCTCTATGAGAAATTATTATCCAGAAAGAAATTTTATTCTTCGAACCATGCGAATAAGTTTCAAAAATTATATAATTGGATAATCGAATACCGATAAAGCGTGGCAATCATATGGAGTAAAATTACTTTCTTTGATTCATAAGTATGAAGGAAAATATTAAACGCCATATAACCTGGCGCTTCAAATTGACCGGAAGGGCCGTGCGGCTGTTGATATTAGCTCTATTAATATATGCAAAATGTCTCAATTAATAATGAATAGCTCACCCTTCCGGCAAGTGAGCTTTAAGTTAACTGGTAAGATTTTACAAATATCAACTATGGTCAAAAAATGGATATTCCAATGACAAATATTATTCCATTTTTAACTCTTCTTCTCGGTATTGTTCTTGGGAGATTGGTTAATAGGGCTGAGGAAAGATATAAAGAAAAAAAGCGAATACGAAAGTTTAATCCTCTAATTGTTGAAGAAAAAGGAATCAAAAGATTTTTTACTTGGCGAGGTCGCGACCCTATTCATTTGGTTGAAAAAGATCAACAAGACAGGCAATTATATACCTTCTTTGAGCCACTTTGCCAATCACTCCGAGAAAACAGCAACATGGAACCTCAATTTAATTTACTCAAGCAAATTAATGGTGAGATCGTTTATGAACTTTCGTCTGATTTCCAGTCCAAATGGAGGTTGCTCGGTGGATATGGTGGTGATCCTGGAGATCAAATTTTAGTACTAATAAAAAAATAAGAATCGCAGTTAACAAACGGCTCAACCAGACCGCGAGAACGTTGGCGGCGCTACGCGGCAAGTTCCCTGGCGCGGTCTGGTTAGCCTAGACGTTATAGCTCTAAAAAACATCTGGCAAACATGCAAGCAAATAGCAACCTCACTAAAACTGAATATATTTGATAAGCAGGAGAAGTTAATTTGAATGATCGGACAATACATATAAATCCCCTATTTCCTAACCTTAATTGGAAGGAGGTAAAAATTCATGTTGCTCAAAAAGCCGGTCAAAGTCGTCCGATAGATGTATTCACTCAAAGCTTTAGCAAATGGCAAAATAGCTGGAATGGAGATTACCATTCAAACCACTGCTGGAATCGGAAATTTATTTTTTCAATAATTGAATTACCTAATAAACCCCATCGATGGCTATTCGGTGGAATTTTTCAAGTCATTTCCCATGAGCCAGGAAAAAGCAGTGATGGTAAAAACGGCATCCTCTACAAAGTGGATCTTGACCCACAAGGCGAGCCCCTAATAGGTAGGTTGATTATTCGATGGGTGAAAGACGCTCGCGCTAAAGGACGCAAGCCCGAAAGCATGTTATCGGACATGTCTGTAGTAGAAATATTACCTGAGCCATATATTGGAGAGGACTTTCCGGGATATGCCAATATAAATCACAGTTACGCTACTTTAGAAAAACTATGGCAAGAATCTAAACCGGACTGGGTGGCTGCCTTGATGCACTGCCAAGGTGTTTATCTCATTACAGATATTGAAACTGGTTTGCGCTATGTGGGCTCCGCCTATGGAGAAGAGGGTATCTGGTCACGGTGGGGTAGCTATTTCCAAACCGGGGGGCATGGAAATAACAAATTAATTAAAAAACTACTGGCAGAGAAAGCCAAAGGTGTTGATTATGCCAGAAAAAATTTTCAGATTAGCTTGTTAGAACAAGCCTCTTCGCGCGACAGTGAACAGTATGTAATAAAAAGAGAGAACTACTGGAAAGAAGTGCTTCTAACTCGCAGTAAATTTGGATTTAATGATAATTAGTCAGGCTATAACCATCGGGTCAACCGGACAGCAAGGGGCGGCTTTTTTTAAAAAAAAGGATGAATCAGTTTTGAAACGACCATCCCTCAATCAACTTTACTGGAAACCCTTGCTGCCCGTTACCCTAACCTGTATGTGTGCTGAATAAAATGAATATCATATTTGAAGCAAAAGAAGTTACCTATAATGAAGCAATAGGTGGCGACATTGTTCAGGTTTATTTCAATCAAGAGGATAATGATGATATCCTCGATAATCCGTTAAAATACCTACTTCTTTCAATCAATTATGAGTTTCCTCCATACGAACCGTCAATTGAATGGTATGACGGTGATGAGTTTAATGGCGGTGGTAAAATCATAGGTTACAACTTTCAAATTGACGGTTTAAAAATGCAATTAGACAATGGCCTGCGTTTTGACATTTCCTTCAAGATCGAAAAGGTTCTTTTTAACAAAATATATAAATTTATTTCGGATATTTATAAAAATTAAAATCACATAACCAGCCGCTTAACTCTGAGCGGGCAAAGCCGGGCTGAATTCGGGAAGCTCGGCACAACCCAAAACCGTGAGCGCCGCCAGGTTAGCTCATCGTTATATGTATGGGAAAATGACAAAAAAGATCAAAACGATACCAATATTTATTTTGATTACACTCATCTGTTTAATCATTTCAGATAATGATGTTTTTTTACAGACATCTTTCAAGGGTATTGAGTTGAATAGCTGGAAGCCTATTGCCGGAGATTGGCATTTCAGTTTATTAATGGGTACAAATAGGAAAAAATCAATTAAAGAAATAACCGATCCAAAAGTAACGATAGTTGGTGTTGATAATTTAAAAAAGAAGCTTTCCAAACTCCCGAAAGGAGAGAATGTTTTTTGGGTTAATTATGCAAAAGAACCTGTACCTAAAAAAATTGTTACGACTTTATCTGACCATTCTAAAACCATAGGAATTAATTTACATGCTGATACCATATAACCTGTCAGTTCAGGTGACAGCCAGGGACTACGCCGCTTTGGCAGGTTGTTGTAAAATTGAAATATATAATTTAACAGAGGTAGTGGAAACCCTGGCTGCCCCTGACTTCTGCGTTATATCTCTCAAAAAGGAAAATGAATGTTTATTATATCATTAAGTTATAAATGCCCGATTGAAGAAGTGGATAAACATCTTGATGCTCATGTCGCCTATTTAAAACATGAATATGCTAATGGTCATTTTATTGCGTCAGGAAGGAAAATACCGAGAACAGGCGGTGTAATTTTATCCAATGTTAAAACAAAGAATGAACTTGAAGTGATTTTGACAAAAGATCCTTTTTACCAAGCCGGTATTGCAGAATACGATATTACAGAGTTCATTCCCAGTATGGTGGCAGAAGGCTTTGAAAAATTAAAAGAACAATAGGATATAACAAGACGGTTGCACCAGATTGCAGGGGCCGAGCCGCTTTGGAAGTTTTAGAGTTTTCGAACAACAAAGGCTTTATATAAATTTTGGGGAAACCCCTGCATCAGGTGAACCGCAGCGTTATGATCATAAAAACAATAAATACCTACATTATCCCTATATTATGCAGTTTAGTGTTGATAGCTTCATGTTCAAGAAGAGATGAAATCATAGAACATTTTGAGGTACAAAAGGGAGATTTGCTAGTATTGCCAATAAAGCATACTCGTTTTCCTTATCCCCAAACTAATATTTATTTCGAATTTGACCCTGCAATAAAAAACCACGAGTCTCGTGATTTCAGCGATGTTATAAGTATAAAAGCTTACAATAATAACAGTGAGATTGAAGAAATTAGACAAATATATGACATAAATGGAGCTGGAAGAACTATCCAGATTAGTTTTAAGAATGAAAAAGCACAGATCAAAACAATAGAAATTTCATTCAATATTCAATGTTCAGGGAAAGTAGATATACTTTCCTGGCAACCACTATGAAAAAATAATTATCATAACCAAACGCTCCAGTTGACCGCAAAAAGCTGCGGCAACTGAGCTTACCGTTAGCCCATTGAATACTTCCTAAGGTTTGCTATGCAATTGCCAATATTTCAAGTTGATGCTTTCACAGACAAAACATTTGGTGGCAATCCAGCTGCTGTTTGTCCTCTTGAGCACTGGCTACCTGATTATGTAATGCAAAAAATCGCAATAGAGAATTCTGTTGCCGAAACCGCATTTTTTATTCCATTAAATGATGGTTTCGAAATTCGTTGGTTTACTCCAGAAATCGAGATGGATTTGTGTGGACATGCAACATTGGCGACAGCGCACGTTATAGCCAGACACTTGGATCCTCAATTGTCTTCTCTGAAGTTTCACTCGAGAAGTGGAGTTTTGACTGTAACGGTTGAAAATGAATTGTTAACTATGGACTTCCCGTCCCGCAGACCTGAACCCAGTGATGTTCCTCAAATAGTTTTAGACGCGATTCAAGCAAAGCCTGTCGAAATTTTGAAGTCCAGAGACTATGTATTGGTTTTTAAAACCGAAGAAATAATACGTAGTATGAAGCCTAATCAAGGAATCTTAAATCAGATCAATTTGGATCCTGGTGGGATTGTTGTAACAGCTAAGGGCGATGAAGTTGATTTTGTTTCTCGTTTCTTTACCCCACAAGCAAGCATTTTTGAAGATCCTGTAACTGGTTCTGCTCATTGTTCGTTGATTCCATACTGGAGTCAAAAACTTGAGAAAAAGTCTATGTATGCATTACAGCTATCATCGAGAGTTGGGAAACTTCATTGCAAAGATTTAGGAGAAAGAGTTTTAATCTCAGGAAAAGCAGTAACATATTTAGAAGGACGAGTTACTATTTAAATCCGTCAGGTACTTCAGACTATTGTCTGCAGGCTAACAAATGTTTGTACCGGACCGCAATCCGCCGCTGCTGGACTTGAGTGTGGTGGTCTTGGTAGATTCATCATGAATCAACCCTTGGCGTAGCGGCCGGTGAAACAGGGGTTATGTGTGGCACGATGTTGCATTTTATTTTTTGTTCAAGTGGTTGAGCCGCTTGTATTCAAACGAGATTCTCCGAAGGGGTGGACTGGCAACAGCCATACTGCTCGACACAAAGTACGATTGAATTCAATTATACCTTAAAAACATAAGAGGCTTTTCATGGCAGAAAAAAAATTCCTGTCACTAACTGACTATTGTAAATATCCAGAAGCTGAGATGAAGAAACGGGCATTAGATTTTTATGCGGAGATGAGGCGGCGCCGTACTGTGCGAAACTTTTCAGATCAGGCAGTTGATAGAAGCATTATCGAAAATTGTCTGCGAGCCGCCTCCACAGCCCCAAGCGGTGCCAACCAACAGCCATGGAGTTTTATTGTTGTGTCTGACCAAACTGTTAAAAGGCAAATTCGTGAAGCAGCTGAAAAGATCGAAAAGGAATTCTATAGCAAAGAAGCTACTAAGAAATGGGTAAATGCTCTGGAACATTTGGGGACAGTTCCAAGTAAACCGTTTCTGGAAACTGCTCCCTATCTGATAGCAATTTTCTCTCAACTTTACGGTTATTCTGCAAACGGAAAAAAAATGAAGCACTACTATGTATCAGAATCTGTAGGTATTGCCACAGGAATGCTCATTACGGGTTTGCACCATGCGGGCTTGGTTTCACTAACCTACACGCCCGTCAACATGAGATTCCTGAATAAGATACTGGCAAGACCATCAAACGAAAAACCGTTTATGATTCTTGTGGTTGGATATCCTTCAGAAAATGCACTTGTGCCTGCAATACAGAAAAAATCCCTGGAAGATATTGCTGAATTTGTTTAGGAAAAGGTGATGGTACATGCTTGATTTCAACAAGTTTAAGGAAAGGAGATAAGCTAATAGTACTTATAAAGATTGCGGGACGCCCCTAAAATTATAAGTTTCTATTTTTCTGATATATGATATGGTCCTGACACGCCATGTAACGCTCGTATTGATGCTCCTGGTGCCCTTCACCATATTATTGTAAGAGGCATCGAGCGAAGAAAAATATTTCAGCCTGGAAAGTAGCCGGTAAAAGTCAAGCAAGAAGTTTTTCCGTTACTGGGCGGTTAGAGAGTTAGGGTTTACAATGGCGGATTTAGCTCCGAAGCTCAATATCTCACAGCCAGCGATCAGTATGATTGCTCAGAGTGGAGAGCAAATAGCACCAGAATATGGATATTCACTTACGGATGAATAGAATCTTATAATTTTAGGGGCGTCCCGCAACCCTTATAATTTTAGGGGCGTCCCGCAACCCCAGTCCAACAAAGTTTTATCCATCATCCCGCTGAAAGCGCATCGTACGAGCTTTTCAAACTGTTTCTGCAAAACTGGGCTTTCTACTGCATTCTTATACTGCGTGACAATGGATAAAACTCTATACGTTGGGCATCAACAAGGGAGGTTCTTATGAGCTGCATTCAATACTTGAAAGTTCTCGCCTGTGCCGTTGCATCCACTCTATTGATAGTTGGGTGCATCAGCCCCACACCGCCGTTGCCGGACGGAAGTGTGTACGACAACATCGACAAGTTTCAGGATGCATTGGCTGCACGAGTTGCGGGTTTGCTTAACCCGGACAAGCAACCGGACTTCAAGGTGGTTGTGTCACAGGCGTCATTCCCAATCGGTACCGTATTACGCCCAAACAGCACCATTCCCATTGAATATACATCGTGCCTACCTCAATCTAAACCACCGTCAGTGGAGGCGAACAATCTTTTCCCGACTTACACCTTGACCTCTGAATTGGCTGTCGATTTCGGACTAGACAACGACGTTATCAAAAAACTGTTGGATGCAGGCATAACCATCAAAGATACAAACACGGTGCAAGTTTCGGTAAAGGACAGCCAGATTGAGATTTTGTCTGACAGAGACCTCGCGTCAGCAACAGCTAAGGCTGATTGCAAATCGGTGATAGCCACAAGAACTGTTTGGATTATTAGAGGTTATGTTCATGGGAAACGAGCATTTGAGACAAAGAATGAAACTGCGAATGATGTTAAAGGTAAAGTCGATAAGATTGCTTCTTTCAACGTAAACCTCGCTTCCGGCAATGCGTCGGTGAGTATCACGGACGAAAAGTCCAAGCCATTTCTACAAATTATTTCTCACGTATCGAGTGCCAACGGTAGGACGGAAGTTAAGCCCATTTCAACTACCGCTATACCGGGCCAAATCTATGTTCAGCGTGATCGCCTAGATATATCGCATAGCGCTATTACTACGGTTAAGAATTTGGTCGATGCGGGATTTCCTGTCTATAAGTCGGTTGAGGTGGTTGATAACTCGAAGATGCCGAAGACGGCACAGGTCCGTTACTTCAACGATTCCGACAAGCCATCTGCGGAAAAAGCTGTATCTTTATTGAAACGGCAATTCAATTCGGCAAATATCGTGCGCGTCGGATTGCCGGCTCCGTCGGGTCAGTTAGAAGTTTGGCTTCCTAAGGTGTCTCAGTAGAGCTGATGCCCAACAATCGGGTTGTGCAAAACAGAGGGGTCGCGGCTTCATTCTTGACAGATTTACAGAACCTTCAAAATGCCCAACAAGGGCAATTAACGCAGACGCCTAAAGCAGTGTGGTTTTCACTATATTTAACATAAAGTTAACCTTTATTTGTGCCTAAGGTTTTGGCTAAAACCGGCGCTGGTTATTGCCGCCGTTCGCTGGTGAAATAATATGGAAAATCAATTGTTCATAATTCAGATTTATCTCCGATCTCCTAGGTTGCGGGACGCTCCTTCATATATTGATATGTCAATTTATTCCTGTTAGAGAACCCAGCGGGGACATGCGCAACTAAATAAATAACTATAATGGGGGACGTCCCCCATTAGGAATATCCTTGAATGTACCGGAAGGTTTAACAGCAATAAAATTGAACAGGAATTGGTCGATCTATCCCAACAACTTGTGCAAGACAATCCCGAGATTGGCGCCATCTTACTTGAATGTAGTGACATGCCGCCTTACTCCTGGGCAATACAAAATGCCGTGAGGCTACCGGTCTTTGACTTTACAACCCTTATCAACTGGATCTACAACGCTGTAGTTCGACATCCTTTCAAGGGCTTTATTTAACCTACAGGTCTGCTAATAAAAGCTCGGTCATAATAAACTTAAAAGACTGAATTGGCGAGTTGAATATTGCTCACAACGTATTGAAAATATGGTTTTGTTTCGGCCAACATACCAGACAAATTGGGTGTCGTCTTTGTACCATTATAAAGGACAGCGGCTAATGAACATACAAAAAGGAGTAAGCAAATGATAAACAAATATGATGCTGTAATCATAGGTGCGGGGATTATTGGATGCTGCATCTCCTTCGAGCTTTGCAAGAAGGGGTATAAAACACTCAATGTAGATAAACTACCTGCAGCAGGCTATGGATCGACTAGCAACTCGTGTGCCATAATCAGGCTGCATTATTCTACTCAAGAGGGTGTGGCTATGGCGCGGGAAGGCTATTTTTATTGGCTTGATTGGTCCAAATATTTAGAAGTACGAGACACCAGCGGTATGGCTTACTACCGCAATACCGGAGCTCTTGTCATAAAGACTGAGTCCAATAAGAATCTTAATAACGTAATGGCCACATTGGATGATCTGGGTGTGGGATATTTAGAGCTTGAGCCGAAAGACCTTAAGTCCTATCTGCCCAACGTTGACCTCCGCTCGTACTATCCCTGCAAGACCTTGAATCACAAAGACTTCGGCAAACCCACAGGGGATCAAATCGCCGGGGCTATCTGGGTCCCTGAGTCGGGATACATTTCTGATCCTCAGATTTCTGCTCACAACGTTCAAGTGGCCTCCGAAAATAAAGGCGGTAAGTTTATGTTCAACACTGAGGTAGTAGAGATCCTCAAACAAAACAACCGTGCAGCCGGAGTAAGACTCCAAGACGGCACAACAATAGAGTCACCTGTGGTAGTGAACGTTGCAGGCCCGCATTCTTTTATAGTTAACCGTATGGCGGATGTTGAAAAAACCATGAAAATAAAGACTAGAGCCCTCAAACAAGAAGTCAGTCATGTGCCGGCACCTGAGGGATTGAATTGGGAACGTGATGGTTTCATGCTTTCCGATGGCGATATCGGTTGTTATTCACGACCCGAGGTGGGCAACCACTTTCTAATCGGCAGCGAGGACCCCGAGTGCGATGAGCGCGAGTGGGTAGACGATCCAGACAACTATAATAAAAATCTTAGCAGCCAATGGGAAACACAGGTGATGCGCGAAGCCCAACGTGTCAAAGGATTGCTTATCCCTGGCCAACCAAATGGCTTGGTTGACCTTTATGACGTGACCGATGATTGGATTCCCATTTATGACAAATCCGATCTCCCTGGTTTTTACATGGCTGTTGGAACCTCTGGCAACCAGTACAAAAATGCGCCTGTTGTTGGCGCCATGATGGCAGAATTAATCAAAGCTTGCGAAAAAGGGCTTGACCATGACAAGGAGCCTTATCAATTTTATATGAAATATATTAAACGTAAATTTAACGTGGGATTCTACTCCCGTAAGAGAAAAATAAATCCAAATTCAAGCTTTTCAGTAATAGGTTAATTTCATTAGTGTCCGGTTAAAATATTTAAAAAGCTTCTAACTGATTTATATAATATGATAAATAGACAAAACCAAGAGGGATCGATTTGAAATCAGCTTATTAGGCCTGATATTCCTTATGTACTCTCAGAGGTATAACCCTTTGATGTTTTAATATATAACGTTCGTGCAGAATGTGCATTGCCAATGCAATCCCTGCACGAACGTCCCCCATTAGTAAATCCAGTAAATGACCCGCCTGTGGCCGATGCAGGGCCTGATCAGACTGCTTTGCAAGGCGGCACAGTAACAATGGATGGCAGCGGTTCCAGTGATATAGACGGCGACAATTTAACTTACAACTGGACGTTTATATCAGTTCCCACGGGAAGCACAGCAACCCTTTCCAACTCTTCAATAGTTAATCCGACTTTTATAGCAGATCTTATCGGTACTTATGGGTTGCGGGACGTCCATAAATTAGTAAATAACTTTCTAGGTTGGGACGGGTTCCGGGACGTCCATAAATAAGGTTCCGGGACGTCCATAAATAAGTAAATATCTATCATAAACATGGTTGCGGGACATCCTATATTCCTCCTTGTCAAGTAAATATTGATAGATTAGAATAAATAATAAATACAAACTGTTAAAGCCTATCTTTTATCGAAGACGCACTTATCCTTATAGCTTTTCGGCAAATTTTCGGCGATCCTCCCACTACAGCGAACCCTGCCTCTGACCCCTTCGGTAAGCTCAGGATAAACTCTACGTTTATCCGGCCTTACCTTTACAGCAGCGCCGATCATCCCTTATCCAGAGTCGATTGTTCAGTGAGAGGCCTCCCGCTTGGAAAGCGGGACAGGCTTCCTTGTCCCTCCCGAGGTCATATGCCTTAATGCTCATTGACGGGCTCTCTCACCGAAATTTGTAGATGAATTAAGACAGCCTCTTTCACGACGATTGATTATTAAGTAAAGCTGTGATAAAAATAGTATTCCTTGAAACAACAATTTAATACATCTGAGGAGCTACTAGATTCCTAGAAGTTGTTCTAATTTTCCGAAAATTTAAATCTGATGACACCTTTGAGCCATAATGATAGGAATAGTAACCCATGAAAAGGACGAATAGACTTAATTTTATCATCATAATTTGCTTGATCATTGCAGCTGGTTTTTTCTTGTGGAACCGTTTCGCCGACGAAAGAAGTCGAATCGACAGCCATACCCGTGAAATCACTCCGCGGGGGAGTCTGGCTGACTTTGAAAAAACTACCATTTCTATTTTCAATGCTGTTGCTCCTTCGGTGGTATACATTTTCACCGAAAAGGCAGTGACTGGATTTTTCGGAGCTCGGCAAGTCCGCCAGGGCGCGGGTTCTGGCTTTCTTTGGGATAGGAAAGGACATGTGGTGACTAATTTCCATGTCATTGAGGGCGCACGGAGGATCCAAATTCGTCTCGAAAGCGGTGAAGCCATCGACGCCACCTATGTGGGAGGATCTCCGGATTACGATCTGGCGGTAATCCGTCTGCGGCGGACCCTTTCCAACATTCAACCTATTCCGGTGGGAACTTCCAGCAATCTGCAAGTGGGGCAGACCGTGCTCGCTATAGGAAATCCTTTCGGTCTCTCACGTACACTGACTACCGGCATAATAAGCGCTCTCAACCGCCGATTGCCCACGGCCATCGGGCGCGAAGTGGTGGGTGTAATCCAAACGGACGCCGCCATTAATCCAGGTAACTCGGGAGGCCCATTGATTGACTCGAGCGGACTCCTGATCGGGGTTAATACTGCGATCATCTCCGGATCCGGTAGTTCGGCCGGGATTGGGTTTGCAGTTCCAGTGGATGTGGTCAACGAAGTGGTACCGCAATTGATCGCCAAGGGTAAATTTCCTCGTCCGGGAATTGGTATCGTCGTTCTTGACGATGAAAAATCCGCTGCCCTCGGCATAGTCGGCATAGTGATCGACCGGGTTATGCCTGATTCCGAAGCCGAGCGCGCCGGTTTAGAGGGAATAGATTATCGCAGACGAACATTGGGAGACGTTATTGTTGCGATAGAGGGGAAATCCGTAGCAAACATGGGTGATTTTATTCGGATTCTGCAAAACTTCAAGATCGGCGA
>JAUWOH010000191.1 GCA_030612225.1 Desulfobacteraceae bacterium | reverse complement strand
CTGTGATGGCATTTTGTGGGAGGTGAACAGGGAGGGGAGTGCCAGCCTTGTCGGTCGCTGCAGGAAGGAGCTCCGATGGCCTTGAGAAGCCTGATTTGAGCAAGACGCAGAGTGAAAATAAATTTTTACTTTTGCAATATTATAGAAATTTTTTTAACTTTTTTTAAAAAACATTATGGCTTATGTCGAATATCCAGTTTTTATAGAGACCTTTTGACATACCCAGCGATATTTGCTATAGAAAATATAATCGTTTACTCTCATGATACACAAGGGATTAACGTGAACAGGGATTACAAGAAGATGATGCCCTTGATAGCTTTTATTTTATATTTCTATTCGACGCCCATTCGGAACAAAAAGAACGTACAATCTCCGGCCTGTAAGCGTTCACAGGTGCTGCAGATGTGCGTGATCAGGGCGACCAGCTATAGTCTGCTATGCTGGTTGCCCTGATCGCGTGCAGCTGCGGTGCCTGTGAACGCTTACCTCTATTCTAATCCATAGTAACAGGAGGAGGCAAACATGGCAGCAAATAACTGGCTCACCGCAAAATGGCCCAAAGGGGTCCCGCGCGAAATTTCAGGTTTTGAAAAATCACTCTTCTCAATTCTCGACGAAACGGCGGATAAATACCCGAAAGAGGTTTACACTGTTTTCAATGGCGGAATCCGCACTTATGCCCAGGTCAGGGATACGGCAGATAGGATCGCCTGGTTTCTTGCCGACAGCGGTATTAAAAAAGGAGACCGGGTTGCAATTTTTCTTCCTAACCTGGCCCATTATCCGGCAGTTTTTTTCGGCATTTTAAAGGCGGGAGGCGTGTGTGTGACCTGCAACCCTTTATATACTGCCGGTGAACTTAATTATCAGCTTAAGGACGCGGGGGCCCGCGTGCTGTTTTGTATGGACCATCCGCAGTTTTATCCAACAACAATAAAAGCGATAAAAGAAACAGATGTCGAAACTGTGGTTATTTGCAGTGTTAAGTCCAGCCTGCCGCCCCTGAAGGCGTTTTTAGGCGGGCTTATGGGCAAAATACCAAAAGCCGAGCATTATGAACCGGGACATCTTTTCTTCGATGCTGTTGTTGCCTCAGCCCGTCCTGAGCCTCCGGCCGTTGACCTGAATCCCGCAGAAGACCTCGCCCTAATAATTTATACCGGAGGTACTACGGGCGTCCCCAAGGGAGCAGCCCTGACCCATGCGAATATAGTGTTTGATGTTCATGCTCTGGATCAGTGGATGAGAATTCCGAATGAACCAGGAGAAGCACCGGAGCAGTTGAAGCGTGGAGGGGTCCATTCTTTTCTGGGGGTTCTCCCGATGTATCACAGTTTCGGTATGACCATTGTTATGCTCTGGTCCTGCCTTACCGCCAGTCGCCTTGTCTGTATTCCTGATCCAAGGGCAGGCAATCCTCCTTTTACTGAAGTGTTAAAAGCGGTAGAGAAATACAGAACCACAATTATTGCCGGGGTACCTACTATTTTTATGGCTTTTACCAATCATCCTCTTCTGAAAAAATTTGATCTATCCTCTGTGGTGGGGTGCGGATCTGGTGGTGCCCCACTTCCGGTTGAAGCTGCCAAACAGTTTGAGGCCAAAACCGGATCGATCATTTTTGAATGCTATGGTTTAAGCGAGACTGCTCCGCTGGCAACTGCAAATCCAAGTGATAAGGAGAATAGAAAATTCGGATCTGTCGGTTTTCCTGTTTCCAATACCGATGTAAAAATTTTAGATATGGACACAGGCACAAAAGAACTGCCCCGAGGCGATGACGGAGAGATTGCAATCAGCGGACCCCAGGTGATGCAGGGATACTGGAATAAACCTGAAGAAAATAAAGAGGTTTTCAGAGATGTAGAAGGTCGCCGTTATTTTCTTACAGGAGATATAGGCCACATTGATGATGAGGGGTATATCATTATTACCGACCGCAAAAAAGATATGATCATTGTGGGTGGCTTTAACTGCTATCCCAGGGAGGTCGAAGAGGTGCTTTATGAGCATCCAAAGGTTGCACTTGCAGCAGTTGTCGGCATCCCTGACCCAAGAAGTGGGGAAACGGTAAACGCATTTGTACAGCTTGTTCCAGGGGCAACCGCCGAAGAACAGGAAATAATCGATTTTTGCAGGGAAAGACTGGCGGGATATAAAAGACCGAAAACAGTGGAATTTCGAGACACACTGCCAACATCGGTTGTAGGTAAAGTGCTGCGCAGGGTTTTGAGAGATGAGGTGCTTTCAAGGCAGAAAGACGGTGACAAAGAATAATTGATAAGGGAAAAATCATGAGAGGCGCATTTATTTTTGTCATTGTGATAACACTGCTTATTTTTGGAATACTGGTGATAAAGAATTACAACACAGGTGTTACAGTGGATACTGCCACAAAAAGAGAAGCGATCGATATGAGTAAGGAGGCTGCTGAAGAAGCCAACAAGGCAGCCCAAAAAATTAAGGATATAAACAAACAGTTAACCGGGTCGGATTAAAAAGTGATTTGATACCGTTCTTAACCCTGGTTTGCCGGGTCAAAAGGAAAATACCAGATGCCTTTAGCTTTCAATTCTCTCAGTCACGGAACGATTGCTTTTGGATTCTTTAACATCGAATCCGACATGCTGATTTGTGACCGCTACTTTCTGTTTGCCACTGATTTTTGCAACTACATTGGAAATCTTGCTGAAAATGCAGGGGATGAGTCGTATCAAGCCCTTTGGCAGGTTTCTTTTATCAAATCCCCGGAAGATATCGGGGATCTGATGGGCGCTATCCATGGGAATCATTTCAGCGGGTTTATGGGTGAAGTCTATCGCCGTTTTCCATTTCCCGAAGATCCTGAAGGTTTCAAACAAAAACCCGAAGGATTTAAAACCCAATCCCAGGTTTCTAAAATTATAACAAACTACGCCCAGCCCCAGGAAATTTCATTTTCGGTATCACCCAATGGCAGAGAAATTAAGCTCGGTGTCTATTGCTTTAACCGCATTCAATTTCAGAAATTAATAATATATGTCTGGCGTGGCGGCTATCCGCGTTGGAAAGATGAAATCAGACCGGATTACGTGACTCAAATGAGAGACAACATATTGCAAAAAAGCAAAGGGGTATTCGAAAGTATAAGCTTTGAGGATTAATAATCACCTTATTCATCCATTTTGCATACCGGGTCTATAATTGTTTTGGGTGTGCTCGATGGTGTTATCATAGTGAGACCTCCTTTTAGTTTGAAATGTCCATCTTTTTTGCTTCGAATTCAATTTTGTCGATTTCGCCTTTGGCATAGCGCACCTTAAGGATATCAAGAGGATCGGATCTACCGGCAGAAATACCTTTTTCTGTATTTGTTATCTGCAAAATCCATCTGATTAGTAATATTAAGCCGAGAAGCACAAGAATCCAGAAAGCCATCATAAACCATCCGAAACCCCATCCTCCCATCATTCCGGGGCCCATGTGCCAGCCACTGTATCTTCCTGACCAGGCAAAAGCTTCCCCCCAGGGGTAAAGCAGCAAGCTGAAAAACAGATATTTTGTGAATCCTGATATTGATGATTTTATGAGTCTCATGTTGCACCTCCTCTAACCCTAAAACGAAATTTATCGCTAACCATAATACGTCTTTTTTATTTCCTCGTTTGCCTATCACGTAAGTGTTCCGGGTTACGAGTTGCGTGTTGCAAGTTGTTAATCGGAAATAATCCTTTTTATAACCCGTATCTCGCAACCCGTAACCCGCAACAATATCGCATAATACAAAAAGAAGTTGTTGCTAAATAAAGCTTGTAAGTTGCGTTGTAAGGTTAAGTTCCTCATAAACATCTTCACCTGTGTTGCGATTCATCAATAAGCTTTTTTATCTTCCGAAAAGAGCTTTGATGATAAAGTGTACTGCATTGGCATTTGGGATGATCCCTCTTGATAAGGGATCATCCCGGTTAAGGATTTATGAGTATGAGACCTTGAATCCCGATTTGTCTGGAAACATTTTTCAAAGGCCTCATCATATCGTTATCGCCGGCAGGAACCTCTGTAGGAAGAACCATATCCCTTTTGACCTCTTTCCATGAATCCCCGACCGGCGTTGGGGTTAATCTTTTTGACTGCTATCATATGATCAATCTTTTTCTGGCTGATTTGGGCTTCAAGCTTAGAAATCTCTTTCTGGAGGCTTGCAGCTTTCTTGGCATCAGGATTCGTCCTGGAAAGTTCAGTTCTCAACTCCAGCTCTTTTCCGTAAATCTCTTGCCTAAGGTCTTTTGTTGCTTCATAAAAGGCGTTACGTTCTTTATCCAGTTTCCTGATTTGCTCTTCACTCAAATCGCCCATCATGTGGCCATTTCCCGGGTTTGCCCAACCTCTGTTGTGCATGCCCTGGTAATGACCTCTTCCATGATGATCTCTTCCGGGATGACTATAGCCCATTCCCCAATCAGCAAAAGCATATGCTCCAAATGCCAGAATGGCTATTACTGATAAAACCACTATTGCTTTGTTTTTATAGTTATTAATCATGATATACCTCCTTTTATGTTTTTAGTTTATTTTTCATGCAATAAGCACTTTATGATTTTGCAATTATACATCTGCAACCTGTGTGCCAAATTTGAGGTTATAACTATTAATTATTTATAACCAAATGAATTAACACTTTATTTTGTTGGGACAGCATTATTTTCTTTAATGAATAATTAATTCAGAAATATTCTAGGCGGGTAATATGTATACACTTGGGGAATTGTATATGGATACAGGTGGATAAAAAATATCCAGTCAGAAAAATGGGGTCATAAGCAAACTCGACCCCATTCTTTCAACCTAAGGGTTTTCCCCCCAGGCTTTTTTACTCCGAACGATCTTTTTTTGAACCGTTGGCCAAGCCTTTGCCTTTAAAAAAGATTCGCCATGGCGATTGAGCATCTCGGTGAACATTTGAAAAGGGACTGTGAACGATAGCTCATCGGTTTTGAAATATTTCCTTGCAGAAACATCCCAGCCGCCAATCACCGCCTTGTTCTCACCTCGTGCCAAATAATGCAATGGCCAAACTGCCAGGCTGCCGCACCCTGCACTCCATGGAGATACAACCACTTCAGGATCATTGGTCACAAATGCAGCAAGCTGGTGAAGTCCGCAAAGGGATTCCGGTCTGGAGAAAAATACTACAAGTTCGGGTTCCTGGTTGTCTTCAAAAAGGCTTAATGGTTTTATAACGCAATATTTCTTGGGCGCAGATCTTGGGTCTACATATTCAAAGATGCGTCTCAAGGCATCCGGTGACTCGCAGTATTGCTCTCCGGTTGTCCAGCCCGGTATTCCTGTGGAAACATAATTAATAATCGTTTCCGCTTGTGGCTTGTTAAACCCGAGCCAAAATGCCCCGCCCGCACAACCAAACTGTTCATCCGAAAAATAAGCCGCCGTCTTTTTCTTTCGAGCCCGCCAAATATGCCCAATGACGCATGAAAATTTGCTGAATACGGCTTGCCAATCAATTTCGTTTCTCTGTTCTTTTTCACGGGTGGGAAGGTCCATTGGCTTTGGGGAAAAACCTTCGACAGGCTTTTCGTCCGTGTAAAAAAGCCCCATAGGTTCTTCGTCAAGACCCAGGATTTCGAGAAATTTAGGCAGCGTTTTTAGTATATTAGCGTTCATCACGTCCTCCTAATATTGGGTATTCGGATTTTGTCTGACGTGGCTTTTCGTTCAGACACTAGTTATAGGATAAACGAGTTTCCTCATCCACTAATGTTGGTTGAATAATCTTTTTCCACTGGGAATCATCCCATGTTCCCAACTGATCGTGCATAATGAGGTATTTTTGAGGTATAGGATGAGTACCATAAACGACTTCGAGGCCATATCTTGTTTTGATAAAGTCATGGAAATAGGTAATTTGAGGACATGGAGGATATCCCACAACCAGTCCTGTGGCAAGATGTATCGCTTGTGCACCGTTGCTCTTCATTTCATCCACAGCATATTCAACATTGCCACCAGGACACCCGTCGCAAGTTGTATACCCGACAAGTTCAACTTCCATATTCTTGTACCTGCTAAAGGCACCTTCCCTGTTGCGCAATGATCTTAAGCATTTTCCGCCTGCACACCTACGATAGCGATCACAGATGATTATACCAATCTTTGTTTTTTCTTCCATGTTACCTCCTATTGTAAAAGATAATTTAAGATAAATCGGTAACCGTTCACAGGTTCATGGTTCAACGTTCAAGGTTAAGGGCAAAAAGGCGAAGACCTAAAGTCCTAGTTGAACATGGTCATTTTCCAAAGTAATTGCCAATTTGGCTCCAAATTTTAGATTAGGCATGTCGAAGATG
>JAUWOH010000274.1 GCA_030612225.1 Desulfobacteraceae bacterium | reverse complement strand
AACGGCTATATAATGCTAAGATAATACCTGATAACAGAGATCTGGTCTTCATATTCCGAGATTTTTTGGCTTTGATGGATTGCGTCTATCAGATGCTCGGAAATCGACCTGGCAAGTTCCAGGTTTCCGGAATCTGCAAATTTCCGGAACAGGTAATCGTAAATTGATGTTTGAGACAAAATAGAGCTCGCTAAAAAACCTGCCGCAGCCTCATTCCACCTTCCCTGGTCTGCCAGGTAAGCACACGCCAGGGTTTTAAATAAGTTGTTATCATAGTTATTCTGATAATCAATGGAAAAGGGGAGAAAACGTTCCAGGTAGTTTTTAATGTTCAACGGGCTATCAGGGGAGCAATAATAGTACGGCTCAAGGTATCCTTTAGTTTTTTTACCATATAAATGAGTATCGTCATTTAGTCTTTCAACGAAACGACTTAAAGGCGTACCCTGGTAGATCCTGCCTCCTATGGTATATTCATATCTTCTGAGTGAATTTGGAGGGTATTTCATCATTTCTTTCAGGGTATGATCAATGGTTTCATAAGATTCACCAGGCAAACCGAAAACAAGATTTACAGTGCAGTCAATATTGAATTTTTCGCACAGGCCAAGAGTTTGGGAGATGTCTTTTTGGTGATAAGATGTCCTGTTTTTCGATAAAACGTTGTTTGCAAAGCTGTCACAGGTGAGGATGACGGAAAAGCCGGTTTTTGCCAGCAGTTTTGCAAATTTTTCATCAAAGGGTTTTGGCAGAAATTGAGAAGAAAACCTGAAATATTCATGTAATCCTGCTTCCAGGATTTTTTTAACCAGGACGGAACAATTTTTAAGGTCAGGTATATTAAATTCAGTATCTGTAAAGAAAATGCTTTTAATGCTTTCGTAATTTTTTGCTATGGTCTTAAGTTCCGCAATAATGTCACCATGATGCCTGAAAATAAATTTATTTCCTTCAATAAGGGGCTCAACGCAGTATGAGCAGTTTTGATTACATCCTCGTTTCACCTGCACAGGTAATCCGGAGGTCTCATATGCATAGTTGAATTTGCCGTCTCTTTCATTTAAAACACGGCCTTTCTTAAAGCTGTAAGACTGTCTCTGGTTTACCTGAAAGCCGTTGCGGGTTTTAAATACCATATTAGAAATCTTTTCTATTTTTTTCTTATCCGGAAATGCGTTAAGAAATTGCAGCAGGGGATTTTCGCCTTCGCCAACAATTCCGTATTCAATTCCCAGGAATTCTAAAATGGCTTCAGAAGATACGGTAAAAGCACCTCCGCCTGCAATGATTGGAATATCAGGGGAAAACTTTCTAATAATTTCAACTATCTTTTTAATATCAGGGAGGAAATAAAAGGTTTTACAGCCCGGCCCTTCATGATTGCCGAATTTTTCACAAGACATGGCGGTATCAATATTTCTGATGCCCAGACCGATTACGTCAGGCTTCCAACGCTTTATTATCTCATTAAGGTTGGTTTCAAGATCAGGGAGCGGGAGGAAGGGATAGTCGATGATAACATTAAAGCCATGTTGTCTTAAATGATTGGCAATCAAATCAAGACCGAATGGATAGATCTGCTTTGCGAGGTAGTACTTATCAGTGTAAAGGAGTAATACATTTTTAAGATTGCGAGGCATAGATATAGGAGAGCTTTGAGAGGCGTTCGAAAGACATCGCTTTTTATCTTCCGCTGCAGGCTGGGCGTTATGCTCAACCATGATAGCTGATAAGCAATTTTACTAATGAGAGCATCAGCATTAAATTAAGTCCTGTGAGCTATCAGCTATTCGCTATTAGCTATAAGACTATTATTCAAGATGGGACACGCCTAGAATATACTCTTCGTATTCGGTTGGTTCTTCTTGATAAATTTCCATCATCGCATCAAATCCTTTTCTTTTGCTACTTTTTATCCAGCTATGCCAGCTTTCAATATTTTCCCATGTGGTGATAACTAACATATGCTGGGAGTCGTTATGTTCTAGCAGGGTCTCACCGGAGATATATCCCGGCTGATTCAAGACTGCGGAGCGTAATTTTTTAAACAGGGCAAATATTTCTTTTTTTTTTCCTATTTTAAAACGTCTTCTGATTAAAATTTTTGCAACCATCGTAACCTCCTTTTATACCAGGAAACTCCATAAAATACCGGCGCAAATTGCTGAACCGATGACACCGGATGAGTTACACGCCATGGCATGCATCAACAGGTAATTTGTAGGATCTTCTTGTTGTGCAACCAGATGCACTTCCCGGGCGGATCCAGGTACTGCTGATACCCCGGCAGCACCTAAGAGAGGATTAATTTTATCTTTAAGAAAGAGATTCATTATCTTGGCAAAAATAACACCTGATGCTGTTGCTATGCTGAATGCAATTGCACCGAGACAAAAAATACCAACCGATTTTCCGGTTAAAAACACATCTCCCTGGGTGCTTGCTCCAACTGTAAATCCAAGGAAAATCGTTGCTATATCGATAATGGAAGTACGGGCTGTCTTGACTAGGCGTTCAGTTACGCCGCCTTCTTTCATGAAATTACCGAAAAAGAATGTTCCAAGAAGGGGTATAGAGGCCGGAGCCAGGAAACAACAAAGGATCATGCCGATGACAGGAAAAATAACTAATTCCTTTTTGGACACTTCGCGAAGCTCCGACATATGGATCAGCCTCTCCTTACGGGTAGTCAGCAGTCTCATTATGGGAGGCTGAATTACCGGTATCAGTGCCATGTAGGAATATGCAGCGATGGCAACAGGTCCGATAAGATGAGGCGCCAGTTTTGCGGTAAGAAATATGGAAGTAGGGCCGTCAGCACCACCGATAATTGCGATTGAAGCTGCTTCTTTAGGTAAAAATCCAAGAGCAAGGGCGCTCAGGAGAGTAAAGAATATACCCATTTGAGCTGCGGCTCCTAAAAGCATAAGTTTTGGGCGTGCAAGCAAAGAGGAAAAATCGGTCATTGCCCCAAGGCCAAGAAAAACAATCGACGGGTATAAACCGGTTGTGACGCCAAAATATAAATAATGCAAAACGCTGTTGGATTCGTATATGCCAAGTCCGAAGCCCTTAAAAAAAGGTACGTTGCCGACGAGCATCCCAAAACCTATTGGTACCAGAAGGAGAGGTTCATATTTCTTGGCCGTGCCCAAATAGATAAATATAAACCCGACAAAAAGCATGATTACGTTGCGAAAATCTGCCAGGTAATAACCGGTGTTAGTTAAAAACTGAATAAAAAGTTCCATTGATTAACCTTTAGTTTTTTATATATTCTATGGTTGGCTCCACGTAAACAGACCATCTCCTGCCGGGACCAGTATATTGGCCTGCCTGAAGTTTGAAATTGTTATATGCGGATGCGGAAAGCCTTTTTGCTGAGAAATTGCATAAAGCCTGGTGAGCTCAAAAGGCTGGTCAAGATCTTCAATCAAATGAGAATAAGAGCGCGCAGCTTCTTTGATATCCGAAGGAATGCGATGAGGAACAACAGAATTATCTTCACCTTGTAGTTCATCTGTTTGCTCTGATTGATGGTTTTTTTTGAAATTTGAAATTAGATTTTCCCAGAAACTTAAAATCTTATTAAGCTGGGAAATTACGAAAGATAAAACCACAAGGCCGGAAAAAACGATTATGGCGCCGGTATAAGCCATGGCCCAGCCGTTGGCGGCATTTATTGCTTCTAAACCGTACAATTGAAACCTCCCTGGTTAATTGGTAAAACGAGATCTTTGAAATCTTTGTTAATGCTATATCAGCAGTGACTTTGCTAAGATAGCAGCAGAAATAAATAAGGAAGAACTTTGCGCATAAAAAATAATAGATGTCAACAGAAATGATAAGTTTTTATTAAGGAAATTACCACTTTTAGCAGACAGGAATAATTAGTGTCTGAACGAGAAGTCAGAGTTTAAATATAATCAAAATTAAAACCACAAGATCTGAAACAATAACTAAAAAAGGCACAGAGGCAGAAGGAAAAGGCATAAAGGCAGATTCCTGACTTCTGAATTCTGACTTCCGGCTCTCGTATTCTGAATTCTTAAATACTTTTTTTGATTTTCTATTGAAAAAAAACCTGTACCGGCGTAATAAATGAGAACGAATAATAAAGGCTATGATTAACATATGTCTCTTTCAGCATCTGAAAAATTACGCCGTTTTTATGATCAGTTTTCCAGCAATGATCATGTCTTAATCTTGATTAATGCTGATCCGGATGCCATTGCATGCGCCATGGCCGTGAAAAGACTGTTATGGCGCAAAGTAGCCGGTATAACCATATCCAATATCAATGTTATCAAGCGGCCGGATAATTTAGCCATGATTCGTCTTTTGGGGGTGCATCTTGTTCATGTTGATAAAATTGGTGAAAACGAGTTTAGTAAAACAGTTTTAGTCGATTCGCAGCCGGATCATAACGAATCCTTCGAAAGGTTCAGGCACGATGTGATTATAGATCATCATCCTGATACCGGCGTTAAAGCACCTTTTCTCGATATCCGCCCGAATTACGGCGCAGCAGCCAGTATAATGACCGAATACCTGCGAGCCGCTAAAATCAAGCCTTCAGCCAAGCTGGCAACAGGCCTGTTTCTTGGCATTAAAACAGATACGGATAATTTTAAGCGGCAAACTCAAATAGAAGATATCAAGGCTTTTCAATTTCTTTTTAAATTTGCGAATATCCACCTTGCCAGAAAAATCGAACAGGCGGAATTGAGGCTTGATTTTCTTAAATATTTTAAAACCGCTTTACAGAACAGGTGCATGCGTAAGGGCAAGGTATTTGTCCACCTGGGAACT
>JAUWOH010000196.1 GCA_030612225.1 Desulfobacteraceae bacterium | reverse complement strand
TTGAAGGATAAGGCCATAGTTTTTTTATTGGTTAAAGCGATCATTCCTTCAGCGCTTATACCGATAACCGGAAAGGGCAGATCTTCAAGTATTGCCCTGGAAAGTTCGAGAGCCTGATTTTGAATTTCAAGTGTTTTTGTTCTTGCCTGCACCAATTTTTCCAGGTTTTCGTTAATCTCTTTTAGTTCATTATTTTGCTGGATGACCCTTTCATCAAGTTTCTTATTAGCCTGGATAAGGTCGTACTGTTCAAGGGCCTGTTTGATTTCCAATTTTAAATTCTGATCGTTCCAGGGTTTTAACAGAAATTTGTAAATATGTCCCTTATTTATGGATTCAGTAATGGAATCCACCTCCGTATAGCCGGAAAGTATTATTCTGATAACGTCAGGGTATTTTGTCTTTAAAGCAGCCAGAAATTCCGTGCCGCTCATTTTAGGCATCCTCTGGTCGGATATTACCATGTGAACGTCATTTTTTTCAAGAACCTTAAGCCCCTCTTCACCGCTTGATGCCGTTAAAAGTCTGTAGTCTTCTTTTCTCAGGAGACGTTTTAATGATCGCAGGATGTTTTTTTCGTCATCCACGCATAATACTGTGTGACGGTTTTCGTTCATTTTATTCACTTTGCGGTTATTGTTTTACTGTAGCAACTAAAACCTGGCCATATGTGCCAGATTAGAGACAAACGGCTATGCCGAATTGATAAACACATGTTACGGGTTGCGTGTTGCGAGCTGCTAATCGGAAACGATCCCTTTTTATAACCCGAAACCCGTAACCCGTAACCTGCAACGTTTGGCGTTTACGCTGGAACCCCTTACAGAGGCAATCGATGCCACCTCCTTTGGGCGTGGAAATCTTATCCCTCCTCTTCTTTAAGGAAAAAATCACATGCCGATTCGATTTCAGCTTTAAGCTTTTCATACCACTCGTTTGTGTTTTCCATGTGAGATCCCAGCATCTCAACTGCATCAGGATGGACAGTAGATATGTCGATTGGGTTTTCAGGTTCTATTGTACAGTGATTCACAATAATGTCGGCTACGTAAACAATGAGAAGCAGCTCATAATTACTGACACCTTTTCGAATAGCATGATGACATTTAACAGCATCAACTAGATGAGCCGGAAACTGCCATTTTTTTACAAGAAAGCTTCCTATCATAGGGTGTTTTACAGAAATTTCTTTTTTTTCCGCTTCATAAAAGGTCAGGTTTTCTTTTTGAGCTGTTATCCATACCTTTGTAAAAAGATCTTGAAAGTATTGTGATAAAACCAGCTTGCCTATATCATGAAGCAGACCGGCTACAAAGCAGTTATCCGGGGCTTCAATCCGGAATTTTTCAGCAAGTCGCTTGCTTGTCACAGCAACTGCAATCGAGTGTTTCCAGAACTCGGTTATATCAAAACCCTCCAGGTCGTTCTTACCGGAAAATGCTTTTATTATAGAAACAGAGATAACAGAGTTTCTGACAGTATTAAATCCCAACAGTACAAGGGCATTGGAAATATCGCTGACCCTGGACCTGAAGCCATAAAAAGCTGAATTTACCAGCTTTAATATTTTTGCCACCATGGACTGGTCTTTTCCTATAGTATCACCTAACTTTTTAGCAGATGTGTTAATATCTTCGAGCAGCCTGTTTACCTCAAAAAGGATTGTAGGCAGCGTCGGAAGATCTTCGATCCGTTCCAGCTTTTTCATTATTGTTTTAGAATCCATAATTATTTACCTGTAAGCCGAGCATATCTTTCTTAAACCGGTATCCTAATTTTGAAAACAGTACCTTTGCCAACCTGGCTTTTTACATCAATTTTCCCATTATGTTTTTTAATAATATTATACGCAACATTAAGACCTAGTCCTGTTCCTTTGCCCACATCCTTGGTTGTAAAAAACGGATCGAAAATTCTTCCAAGATTTTTTTTGTCAATACCTGATCCGGTATCTTCTATCTTAATTTCCACAAACCCGTTATCGGCCCTGGTTGAAATGCTGATTTCTCCCTGCTTTTCTATGGCCTGTGCAGCATTTACGAAAAGATTCATAAAGACCTGGTTAAGCTGCTGAGGATAACATTTTACCATGGGCAGCTTTCCCAATTGCTTATTGACGGTAGCCTTGTATTTAAGCTCGTTCCAAACAACATTCAGCGTTGTTTCAATTCCATCATTTATATCTGCGGATTGTATTTTGTCTTCTCCGGGGTGAGCAAAATCTTTCAGATCAATGACAATTTTCGTAATCCTGGCAGTCCCTTCTTCGCAGTCTGAAATTAGATCTATAATATCTTCGAGTATGAAATTGATGTCAGCTTCATCTTCAAGGCTTGCAATCTGCTCTAACTGCTTTTCGATGGCGGGAGACAGATTTTCCCGGTTGCTTTCCTTTAAATCTTTAATTAATTTTCTGTAATGCTTTATCAGGTTGTTAAGATCATTTTGATAATCGGTCAATGTTCTCAGATTGCTGCTTACAAATCCGGTTGGGTTGTTAATTTCATGGGCTACGCCTGCGGCAAGCTGACCTATAGAGGCCATCTTTTCAGTCTGGAGAAGCTGGGCATTAGCCTTCTTTTGGTTCTCTTCCAGCTCAATAATACGCTTACCGGCAAGTATCCTTGCCTTTAGCTCATCAGGGTTAAAAGGTTTTCTTATATAGTCATCCGCACCGGCATCAAGCGCTGCTACGGCATCTTCAGCTTGCTCTTTGGCTGTCAGTAAAATAATATAAACATACTTGGGGAGGTTCGATTGTCTGATTTTCCGACATAATTTGAGTCCATCCATTTCAGGCATCATCCAGTCGGTAATTACCATTTCGACCTTTTCTTTTTTAACTATCTCCCATGCACCTTTTTCGCTATTTGCCAGTATTTGGTCATAGCCTTCACGCCGGACTATCTTTTCCAGAAGCTTTTGGGAAACCGGGTCATCTTCTACTATGAGTATTTTCATGATTAACCTCAACCGCCCTTTTCGAAATCTTTTACAAGGCTGTTAAAATTTTCTTCAAGGACCTGAATCATTTCATTCAGTCCATCCAGGGAATTTGCTCTGGCTCGGTCATCGATTTCCTTTGCCAGTTCATATATTTCAGCAAGCCCGAGATTGCCTGACGCACCTTTTATAGAATGGGCCTTTGCATGTGCAAGCTGGGCATCTTTTGCTTCAATTGCGCCTTTTAATTCAGCAAGGTCCGAGCAGGTGGTTTCCACGTAAAGTTCAAGCAGCTCTCTGATGTCCTCTACATCAAGACCAAGTCTTTCCGCTAATTTTTCAAGTTCCATTATTTTTCTCCTATGTTTAGTTAAATAGTTGAGTAGTTAACCCTCAATGAATCTTTTACGGCTAAAACCATATCTCCATTTTCACAGGGCTTATAGAGTACCTTCTCAACTCCGGCGTCTCTGATATCCAAAACCCGTGGATCATCCTTATGCAGTACTGTCATTGCTATTATCCTTGTTTTTGCGTATCGGTCGGTTTTGCGGACGTACCTGACGAATTCCGCTCCATCCATGCGTGGCATCATAATATCTGTAAGTATCAGGTTCGGCATGAAACTTCCAAGCTTGGCTGTGGCGTCTATACCGTCTCCGGCAGTCATTACCGTTGCAGCAGGCATTTCTCTTCTCAGGAGCCGGATTATGGAATTGCGCATCTTTTCTTCATCTTCAACAATGAGTATCTTTATTTTTTCAGGGATCCGGGGAGCATCCTTTGCTTTGGATACCCATTTGCTTATCATCCCCTGAATATCTTCACGCTTGAACGGCTTGGTCAGATAGTCATCCATGCCGGCCTCAATACACATCTTCCGATCTCCTTTCATGGCATTTGCAGTAAGAGCAACAATCGGTATATGCGTTGAGGGTTTGTCGTCTTTTTCTATGAGCTGTGAGCTATGAGCTGTGAGCTTTGTTTCCCATTTTCTGATTTCTTGCGTAGCTTCCAGGCCGTCCATATTCGGCATTTGAAGGTCCATAAAAACAATGTTGTAATGGCAGTTTCCCTTGATCCGATTTACTGCTTCAAGACCGTCAGGAACGATTTCTACATTATTGTATCCCATACGCTTGAACATCTTTTTCCCAAGTAACTGGTTTACCTTATTATCTTCTGCATAGAGGATTTTTATATCATGTGATACAGCCTCCTTTACGCTGTGCTGCGTAACTATATCCTGAGGTCGTTTTTCTCCCGACCCAAGGATTGTTATGATCAAATCCGTCAAGACCTTTGGGCGTACTGGCTTGGGTATAAAACCGGAAAAACCGGCATTTTTAGATTCAGCCGAGGCACCTGCAAAAAGATTGCCTGATATGGCTATCATCTTGGTCTTTCCGCTGGTTAGTGCAGATATCTTACTTGCCAGTTCGTGGCCGGATATGCCAGGCAGCGAAATGTCGATAAGGGCAACTTCGGGGAAATGGTCATTTGGTTTATCCTTTACCAATGACGAATGACCGCTGACAAATGACTTTCTTTTCAGCCGGTCAAGTGCTTCCTCGCCACTTCTGGCCAGGACTGGTACCATTCCTGACCTTTTAACTATATCTGATGCTACATTAAGTGCGGTTTCATTATCATCTACAATCAGAATCGGCTTTCCTTCAAGGTCATTAATATTTAAAGGCACAGATTGCTTTGAAGGTTTAAGATCTTTTTTAAATGTAGCGGTGAAATAAAAAACACTGCCGGGGCCACCCATGGATTTACGATTGTCCATTGATGATTGATGATTGTTTCGGCTATTATTTACAGTTTTATCATCATTCAATAGACAATCTTCAATCGACAATTGGCAATTCACCGGGCTTTCCGCCCACATGTCTCCACCCATTAACTGGGCAAACTTTTTAGAAATGGTCAGTCCCAGACCGGTGCCTCCGAATTCCCTGGTAGTGCTTCCGTCCGCCTGAGTGAAGGATTCGAAAATGCTCTCCAGCTTATCTCCGGGAATACCTCTACCGGTGTCTTTTATATAAAATTTAAGTGTAGTTTCTTCTTCATCCTCTTTTTCCGCAGTTGCACCGATAATAATCTCTCCTTCATGTGTGAATTTGATTGCATTACCGGTAAGATTCGTGATGATCTGTCTCAGCCTGGTGGGGTCACCCAGCAGATTCGTATATATGTCGGCAATTTGACAGTTTATCTCCACCGGTTTTTCCCCAAGATTTGTTCTTACCAGTGCACCAACATCAAGTATCAGACTTTCCAGATTAAAGGGAATGGTCTCAAGTTGTATCTTCTTGCTTTCTACCTTGGAAAGGTCGAGGATGTCGTTAATCAAGCTTAAAAGATTTTCACCACTCTTTTTTATGGTTTCGGCTGCTTCTCGTTGCTCTGTGGTCAGTTCTTCTTCAAGGAGCAAGTCTGCAAAACCGAGGATGCCGTTCATGGGAGTTCGGATTTCATGGCTCATGTTGGCTAAAAACTCGCTTTTTGCCATGTTAGCCGTTTCAGCTTCTACTGCCATCTGGTTTGCACTTGCAATAGCCTGTTCAAGTTGTTTGTTAATCTCTTTCAACTCCTTCTCGGCCTGCTTACGCTTGGTGATGTTACTTACATTGCCTTCGTAGCGGACAATCCTGCCGTCCTGACCATAAATAGCACGGGTGCTGTTGGATACCCATATATGTGAACCGTCTTTACGCCGAACCTTGAACTCGAATTTATTTACGGATCCGGCTTTCTTAAGGAACTGCCGATAGCGGTCCCGATCTTCAGAATTTACGTAGTACTGTGTTGCGATGTCGGAAATGCTGGAGATGAGCTCTTCAGGAGATGCGTAACCTAAGAGCTTGGCAAAGGCAGGGTTGACACTGATAAAACGACCTTGAGGTGTGCTCTGGAAAAAACCTTCCATGGCATTTTCAAAAATGCTTCGATATTTTTCCTCGCTTTCGCGCAGCGCTTTTTCCATCTCTTTGCGATCATGGATGTCAATCGCCGTTTCATAGCGCACCATGCGTCCATCAGGCCAGTTTATTGCTTTATCGATGCAGCGATACCAGCGGTTGTTTAAAACATTTTGGGATTCCCAGATATATGTCGTGCCGGTTTTATCGCCAAAGATGCGATCATTGGTGCAAAACGGGCAGGGTGAATTAAGATTCTGAAGCACTTGATAACACTTTTGTCCAACTCTATCGCCCCATTGCTTTTTAGCAATGGTATTCATATATAACAACTCATAGGTGTTGGGGTCTGCAACATAAACAATTTCATCGATGCTGTCGAACATGGAAATTAGCTGCTCGCGCTCTATTTCAAGCAACCTTTCAGCT
>JAUWOH010000080.1 GCA_030612225.1 Desulfobacteraceae bacterium | reverse complement strand
GCATAATATTTTTTCTCGGTGCGAGTTACCTGGGAGTGTTGATATTTGAAAGCGCCGTGGTACTTTGTATCCAGTTCCATCATAGCAGTCTTAAGGTTCCAAGGTGGTTCGAAGCCATCTGGTGGATATTCTTTGTGCCACCTTCCATGCACCGGATACACCATTCCGTGGTAATTAAGGAGAGGGATACAAACTACGGCGCCATATTCTCCATCTGGGATCGGATACTGGGCACTATGCTTACCAATGTTGACCAGAAAAAGATACGAATTGGTGTAGGGGCATATCATAATCCGGATAAGCTGAATTTCCACCAATTGTTGGTTATGCCATTCACTAAATCGGTTAAGTGAAAGAGCCAGTTTAAAAAGTTCGATTTAGACGGTTTCGTAAAAAGTTCAAATTCAAGGCGTGCAAATTTTGTAATCATGAGGCGTACTTTTCGTACGTTGAATGATTGCGAAATGTAGCACAAGGCAGAAGTTGGACTTTTTACGAAACCGTCAAAGGAGAAGGCTATGAAATTTGACAAACCCATTACACGCAGAGAATCAATCCGAACGCTTTTGCGGTGGTCAGGCTACATTACGTTTGCCGGTGCCGCTCAATGGCCCTTATACACACTGTCCGATGCATGGGCGACGGAGACAAACAAAGGGTTTATTGTTGAGGGCTTCGGTCAAACAGATGGCTTTTCCGTAAAAGAGCTGACCAAAAAGGTGTTTGAAGCTGCAGGGGGAATCAAACGCTTTGTCTCACGTGGAGATGTGGTGGCGATCAAGCCGAACATTTCCTGGGCCCGGCATCCGCGATTTGCGGCCACGACACATCCCGAGGTTCTGGCAGCCGTCATCGAGCTGTGTCAGGAAGCCGGCGCTAAACGGGTTCGAATCGCCGATAATACCATCCACGATGCCAGGCAATGCTTTGCTATAACCGGGGTTGGAAAGGTGGCTAATGAAACGGGTGCCGATCTGGTTTACCCAAGATCATCTTTAATGAAAAAAATGAAATTAAAGGGCAACCGGCTGGATGTGTGGCGTGTGTTCACTCCCCTGGTGGAGGCAGATAAGGTGATCAATCTGCCGGTAGCCAAACACCACTCCTTAAGCTCCCTTACCCTGGGAATGAAAAACTGGATTGGGGGGGTAGGTGGGAGCCGGTGGTCGCTTCATCAGGATATCCATCGGAGTATTGTCGATTTGGCACAGTTCTTTAAACCTGAAGTTACTCTGATCGATGCTATCCGTATTATGACCCGAAACGGGCCTTCCGGCGGCAGCACGGATTATGTGACGTTTAAAAACACCCTGATTCTAAGCGATGATCCGGTAGCAGCGGATGCCAGAGCAAGCATGCTTTTTGGATTAAAACCGGAAAATATCGGATATATTCACCTGGCCCAAAAAGCGGGCTTGGGCACCTATGATTTCTCAAAGCTTGAAAAGAAAAGGGTGGTCATGTGAAAATCCGGCATCTTGTTTGGCTCAGAAGAATTATCCAAACCTTTTTCCTGTGTCTGTTTCTATTTCTTCTGGTTGAAAGCAGGCTTTCCCAGGATATTTATGTTGATTATTCAATAGCTTTTTCGGCTGACAACTCTATAAGACTGGATCAGCCGGTTACTTTCTTTTTTAAACTTAATCCGCTCATAGGATTAACCTCTCTTTTGTCAGGGCACAGTTTTATACCGGGATTTCTTTGGGGCGTTGGTGTGCTCCTTATCACCATTTTCCTTGGCCGGGTGTTCTGCAGCTTCATTTGTCCTTTTGGAACTATTCATCATGCTATAGGCAGTATTCGTCCGGCACTTAAAGGAGACCGGATGATACAGGCCAATCAGAAGACTCCTGATCAGAAGATCAAGTACTTTTTCCTTTTGTTCTTGTTGATCGGCGCTGCTGTCGGCCTGAACCTGTCCGGGCTGATGGATCCCATAGCCTTATTGTTTAGATCCATGGCCATGGCTGTGCTCCCCGGCCTCGGCGCAGGGCTCCGATCGGTCTTCGACGTCATGGCCAACAGCGATATAAAGGTGTTTAACTTGATCAGTTATGGTGCGGAAGTTCTGCTGTCTCCGGCCTTCGGATACAATGTCCAGGCTTATCAAACAGCCTGGTTCATCGGGTTGGTATTTCTGATTATTCTATTTCTCAACCGGATCAGGCCTCGCTTCTGGTGCCGCATACTTTGCCCTCTAGGCGCACTGATGGGAATCTTCTCAAGGGTCAGCCTGCTTAAATTGAAAAAGGATCAGGATAAATGCACAAATTGTAATTTGTGCGTCAAACACTGTCAGGGAGCTGCTTCTCCCCATCCGGATCAAGTTTGGGAAGCCGCCGAATGCCTCGCCTGTTTCAACTGTCATAACATATGCCCTGAGGGAGCGCTCGCCTTTACTTTTACCAGGCAACCCAAATTAAACCAAAAACCGGACATTGGCCGACGTGCCGTGCTGGGAAGTATTCTGGCCGGTTTCTCCGTACCACTTCTGGGGAGACTTGACGGGCGTATGGACAAAATTGCTGATTCTCGACTCATCAGACCGCCCGGTTCTCTTCCGGAGAATGATTTTCTTAAACTTTGCCAGCGGTGCGGGCTATGTATGAAGGTGTGTCCAACAAATGCGATTAACCCCACTCTTGGAGAAGCTGGAATGGCGGGGTTCTGGACTCCCCGTTTAATTATGACGCAAGGTTACTGCGAATACACCTGTTCCCTATGTGGAAGCGTTTGTCCAACAGGAGCTATTGCCGACATTACCACAAAAGAGAAGATCCAGCGGCCCATCAAAATCGGCTCCGTCTATGTGGACAGAGGCCGGTGTCTTCCCTGGTCCGGAAACGCTCCCTGTATCGTTTGCGAAGAAGTATGTCCCACCTCTCCTAAAGCAATTTACTTAAAGAAAGAGACCGTGTCCCGTCCGGGTGGGAAAAAGTTAGCGGTACAATTACCCTTTGTTGATCTAAAACAGTGCGTGGGTTGCGGTATTTGCGAAAACAAATGCGCGGTCAAAGGCCTTCCGGCCATCAGAACCATCAGCGCCGGAGAATCAAGATCTTTGGAAAACCAAATTCTTTTGTGAAGATCATTTGATAAGGCTTGCAAAACTCAATAACTCAAGAACCAATTTCTTGAATAATTTCTATAACTATGAGTAATCATAAAGTGATTGAGAATTGGGGAACCGCCACGCTTTTATACGTGACTTTTATGATAATTGATCACAAAACAACCTTGTCTTTTATGACAATTATTCACAAAACATACTTAACTTATGAAAAATGCTAACTTTTAGTCAAGCTCAAGTCCAAGATTTCGGACTTTGAGCGAAGGGAAGGTGTAAATTTATCCATTCAAGCACGATCGCGCTGGAATGTGTAGTTGCCTTTAAAAAATTGATCAACATACCATTCAACCAAACCATCATCCGACAGCACCATATCAAGAAGCCGTACTGATCCGAGCAGTCGGCCCAGCATATCCAATTTTTCCCGGAGGGTTTTCTGGTCATACTTTTTTATCTCTCCTCTCACCATATCACCGGTTTGATCCACCTTAAAACCAAGTCGTTTTAGGATCAATGCAATCAATAGTGCCCGCCTTGACCGGCGGCCGACGTCGGCTGCTCCTCCTTTGAAAGAAAAGGTTATGTAATTGTCGTTAACCACTGAACCGCAGAAAGAATCGATGGTGGCAAAATGATAACCGAGACGCGAGTTTAAATTCAGGTAATTACCGGATATGACGGCATAATTTGGTCCACCCATGCGGCCTTCCTTCATGGGATCACGAAATACGGATTCTGCAACAATTGAAGCAAAACCACGAAAACTTACACCCACATCATGCGCCCAATCCACATTCTCGTGTTGCATCCCCTTTAGCAAAGCCTTGAGAGGTATAGAGGTTACGTCATCAATTGTTGCTAATTTTGCCTCCGGCGCCACTGAAAGGCCGCCACCCAAATCGATAGCGTAAACATTTATCGGCAGGTATACACGTAAGGGGATGGCAATACTCTTTTCTGATTTAAAATCATCACTGATCCGAAACATTGTCTGCATTGCCATTTCATGTGAAAAACGGATAATATCATGAAGGGTTTGGCAACTATCAGGTCTGAAATTTTCTTTTTTAGGATCGATAAGGTTCAGCGGGGCTATCCTTTTTAAAATCGAGCGGACGATATTATAAACCGGACTTCCTTTCATGGGATTTATAGCACGCTTTTCGCTGAGAATCTGTTCAACACGTCCTTTATATACAATTCTATTGGTAGCATCTACGGTGATTTCCTCACCGGACTGGATGGTTTCCGTGGCAGTAGCTGTGCCCACAAGAGTGGGGATACGAAACTCTCGCGCAACGGATGCCATATGGCCGGTGACACTGCCCACATCGGTAACAATCGCCTGAATGCGGCCCATTAACGGAACATACCGTGGAGATGTTTGTCGTGCGATGACAATAGCTCTTTCAGGGACATGGTGAAGCGTATGGTCTGACTCGATAATGTATGCCAGTCCTGCTGCTGTCCCCTCTGAAGCAGAAGCGCCGCCCTTCACGAGAATGGGATAATCGGCGACTGATATCTCCGGTTTTTTTTCGGCTTTTTCTACAACTTCTTCGGAACCGAATTTTTCCGAGCGTTTCAAAGGACGAGCTTGAAGAATATACAATTTGTCATTTTGATCAATAGCCCATTCAATATCAAGAGCATAACCGTAATGTTTTTCCAGTTTCAAGGCGTAATTAGCCAGCAATTCAATTTGTGACGGGTTGAGACTCGATTCATCTTCTAATTCTTCAGGGACCGGTTCTTCCTTGATTCCGTGAAAAGGGTCGGGTTTTAGCAGTGTTTTTTTGGTGACGATTTCCGCGCTTTCTACCTTTTTATTCTTTTTATTAATATGATAAAAGTCGGTACCGGCTGAACCATCTACCGCACATACAGCAAGCCCCCAGACGGAACTTATCATGATGACTGACTTACGGCTGTCGTTAGGGTCGACCGTATACAAAATTCCGCTGACCTTGGCATCAATCATCATAATGCACGCCACACTCATAATAACATCCTGATCACGGTAACCTCTCTTGCGACGATAAAATATCGCTCTGGGGTTAAAGGTGCTTGACACAACTTCCTTATAGGCCTGAATCAGGTTGTCTTCCCTGACATTAAGAACCGTCGAGTGCTGGCCTGCAAAGCTGGCTTCGGAGTCTTCACTGGTGGCACTGCTCCTAACAGAAAGGCGGAAAGCATGGCCGATTTTTTCTTTTAAATCATGATCGGCCTGTAATATGGCTTTCTCCAGTTCATCGGGTAGAGTTGCCGATAGAATAAGGGACCGAATTTCTTCACTTATGGCAATAAGTTGTTCAGTATGGTTTACATCCAGAGGCTCCAGTTTATTGTCGATCAGCTCAGTCAGGTCATTATATTCCAAAAAACTCTGGCATGCATATGCAGTAATGGAAAAACCCGGGGGAACAGGCAGGTGTACCCGGTTATAAACTTCACCAAGATTGGCAGCTTTACCGCCCACATCGTTCTGATTCTCTTTGCTTAATCTTTCAAGCTCAAAGACAAGGCTGGTTTCATTAACTATCTTTTTCTCTTTTAGCTCCAGCAGGATTTTATTGCCCATCTTTTCTGCGACATCAAAAAGTTCCGGGTATTTAACACTGGCAAGAGAATTAAGGTCTTCCACAATGGCAAAGACTTCGCTGATCAATTCTTCCGACTTTTTCAGCGCATATGAGAGGGTAATCGGCTTGTCCTGGTAGATAAAATTTTCAAGGTCGGCAATTATTTCCAATGAACGATTGTTTGAGACCAGAAGTCTTTTAAAGGATGAATACTTTTGATAAACAATACTATTATCAGGGGAAATGCGTTTACTGATGTGGCTCTTTTTAAATAGATCGAAAAGTTTAAACATGTTTTAAGCGCCTTTGAAAAAATAATATACTCAGGTTTCACACTCTTTGCTAATATAGTTTCAGGGAGAACTTTGAAAAGTGGCGTTTCGAAGTCTGCGCTTATCTGCAAAGATCTCACAGGGTCGCCCTGAATCTTTTCCCCCGGCAGGGCAAAGATTTAAGATAGGGAGTTGATTTAGCATTTTATACTGTTTGTATCAAGTGAAACATTGGAGGGTGTACGGCCGCCTCGACATTTGATGTTTCTTCATAGGCTTTGCGGAAATGGTGAAAAGAAAGTGAATCGTACCATCCGGTGAATTCAAACTCAGGTGGTTGTTTAATCGATATGTCAATATAGGATGTCCCTGAACCCGACAATAAACATGGGTATCGGCGAAGGGCAGAGATAGTGGTATATCTGAAAATAGTGAGAACCAAAAATCAGAAGTTAATAATGAAAAAAACACTATGGATAATACTCCTAACATAGGCAGAGTCAATAGAATATACATATGGCCAAGAGATGCTTTTAAAGATCCGTTTGGTGCTAACTTGGTTGCTACTGATAGAATCCGTGGTAATGAGGTTTTTATTTTACCAAAGGAACTTGTTGAAAATGAATTTAAAAAAAACGAACTCATCGATTTTTTAATTTGGGACATTAATTTAGATAATAAAACTCCTGCAATCGACCCAATAACTGAAATTGGAATTTGTTGGGGATTTAAATCGCCACCAATAGACTCAGAGGATTTGAATGGGAACGAGAACGATAGAAAAAGAGAAATAATGTATTTGTGTGGTTCTCAAGATGATATTGAAGAAGTTGAAAGGTTAGGCAAGCTTTGGCTAAGTTTTAAAAATAGGTCTAAACACATTGATGACATTGCCCCTCCAACAAATGACCAATACAGTATCGCCGAGCAGTTAATAAAGAACATTGATGATAAATTTAACTTAAACGAATAAACCTAAACAAGCTGTTTCTATCTTTATTAAGAGAAAATAAAATGAAATACTCAAAGCCTATTGTAAAAACAATCCAAATAAGCGCTCCTCCTCTCGCAGCCAATTTTGCTCCACCGCCAATAAGCGTTGTGCCGGTTCGCCATGAGCTTTTACCATCTGAATTATGTAATATGGAAGCAGATTCCGTTAGCGAATCGGCAAAACAGGCAACAGATAGTGACCATTCTTAATTTGGCGGAAAAGATATATCCTTTCCACCAGACTGATCTTTGGAACATGCGGGTCGATGGTGAATTAGACATACTTTCCGATGCTGCCCTGTATCTTAATCATTACCGCTTAAATGAAACTGCGGCAATGGTCTGGGATCTTTGCGACAGTAAGCATAATGCCCTGGAAATTTCGGAAAAATAATTCAGGCTTGCGGATCTGATTCACCTCCCTTGGATGAAGTCGTTTCCGATGTTCTTGCAATACTGCAAGACCTCAAAGCGAGGAAGGTAATAGATTGGCCAAGGGAAGACCGCTGTGACGTCCTGTTAGTTGCACCGCCATTTCCTCTCACTTACGATATCGCAGCCGCCAAAGCTCCGGAATACTCCGCTCCGCCAATCGGATTGGCCTATATTGCCGCCTTCTTGCGCCAGGCCGGAATTAGTGTGGATATTGTTGATCTTCACGTATCCGGTACAAATTCAGAAGAAATCGTAAGTTTCTGCCGCAGAAAAGAGCCTAAGATCATAGGATTAACCGCAAATACGCCAACATATCCCAACGCCTTGAGAACAGTCCTTCATATCAAGGCGTGGAATCCTGGAATTACAATTGTTTTAGGAGGAGTCCACGCCTCAGGTATACCTCAAAATTGCCTTGCCGATGGCCCATTTGACTTTGTTGTATTGGGTGAAGGCGAAGAAACCATGCTTGAATTATGCAGACATCTGTTAGGCAATGAAGGCCGTCTGCAAAATATACGAGGTATAGTCTATATAGATTCAGACGGTAAGTGCGTTAATACAATTCCACGATTACCGATTGCAGATCTTGATCGCCTCCCCTTTCCGGCACGGGATCTGCTAAATATTCAGGAGTACGCTAAAAAAGGCGCTATCTGTACCTCTCGGGGATGCCCGAATAACTGCATGTTTTGCTCTTGCAATTTAATCTTCGGTCGACAATACAGAACTCCGAGCGTCAAGCGTGTAATTCAGGAGCTTGTACACCTTTATGATAAATATGGCATATACGAAATCGATTTTAATGACGATACATTTAATTGGAACCCAGATCGTGTTTTTTCGCTGTGTAATTCGATAAACGATCTGAAATTGAAATTGCGATGGTCTTGTTTTTGTCGGGCCGCTCAAATGACGCCGGATATGGCGGTCTTAATGCAAAGGGCCGGTTGCGGGGCTGTTCAATTCGGAGTTGAGTCGGGCAGCCAAGATGTTCTCAAGAGTATTGGAAAAAACACCGGACTTCGCCAGATTGAGGATGCTGTTTCTGCAGTCTCAAGGGCTGGAATCGATGAGATCGTATGTGGAATTATCATCGGCCATCCTCAAGACACACAAAAAAGCGTGGAAGATACACTCGATTATGCGGAGCATTTGTTAAAGCTTGGTGCAACACGCATAATGCTGAGCCTTCTTACGCCATATCCCGGTACACAGGCATACAACGATGCTGAACGTCTCGGCATCCGGTTTCTAAGTCACGATTGGGAAAAATATATATTTTCTAAGATCGTAATGGAAACTGATAATCTCTCAAAGGAAAAAGTACGTTCCTTATATGTAAACGGACTGATCCGCTTTTTAAAGCATGAAAAAAACCGTGAGCGCATATGGCGATCTGCATAAATTACTCTTTCAATTTTAATTTTTTTTGTGGAATCCTTTTTACTCTCATTCCTTCTGATCAATGACTGATTCAAAAATCACGTCTCTGGCCGATACCCTGGTAAAATACTCTTTGAATGTCAAAAAGGGTGGCTCTGTTTTAATTCAAAGCACCCCTGAGGCAGAACAATTGGTCCTTGCTGTCTATAAAGAAATCCTCAATGTGGGAGGGCATCCCTGGCAGAGAATACAGTTTGATGAAACCGAGCGGGTATTTTACGAAAATGCTTCTGATGAGCAGATTGATTTTATCTCACCGATCGATTATGCAGTCATGCAAAAAACTAACCGAATTTTGTTTATTCGAACGGAATCCAATACTGGCTATTTAAAACACATCTCTGCCCGACGTATTGCAAGACGGCGTCATGCTGTCAGTCCGATACATTTACTCGTATTAGAAAAGCGCTGGTGTGCGAGCTTGTTCCCAAGTAATGCTCTTGCACAACGAGCTGGTATTACAATCGAAAAATATTCAGATATTTTCTATCAGGCCGTTAATCAGGATTGGTCAGAAATTGAACAACTGGGAAAGCGATTGGCAAAATATTTGGATAATTGCAGTTCAATTACTATTGAAGGGCAGGGAACTAGATTAAAATTTTCAATCGCAGGCCGAAAAACTGTAGTCGGATCAGGCAGGTTTAATCTTCCAGACGGCGAAGTATTCACAAGTCCGCTGGAAAATTCTGCAAATGGGGAAATTTTATTCGAAATTCCAGTAGATTTCGAAGGTCATCAAATTGCCGGAGTAAAGCTCAATTTCAGCAATGGAATCGTTGTTAAAGCTGAGGCTGAAAAGGGAGAAAGGACATTAATGTCTCTTCTCGATATCGATCCGGGGGCGCTAAAAATTGGAGAATTTGGCATCGGTATCAATTACAAATTAAATCAACCCATGGGCCATATCGCATTCGACGAAAAAATCGGCGGAACCTGCCATCTTGCCATCGGCTTCTCATTGCCTGGCACCGGCGGAAAAAATGAATCTGCAATCCATTTTGATTTCATAAAAGATTTACGCCAAGATGGTCGAATCATCGCGGATAAACGTACTATACTGGAAAATGGCATATTGCTGATTTAATGTGCTTCAGATAGCCTCGTTATGTGGCTCAGAGCATATAAAAATGCAGTCCCGGTATTGTGCTGAGGATTCTTTCCGCCTATGTAGATATAGACAAATAGGACATCTGTGATAAGATGTTGCTTTTCCATACGGGAATAGGGACATATTACTCCTGTCAAGAAAATTGTTCAACTAAAAACATATTAATTTCATAAAGTTGGAAGGAAAACATTTTTTATTTTATTCGGCGAGTCTCTCACTACAAACGAACCTTGCATCTAATCGTTACAGCTATCCGGCATACCACAAGGTGTAAGCCAATGCCGTTTCCTTAACAAACTGTTTTATAAGCGAAGTGAAATTTTTTTCGTTTTACCTTGTGATCACGTTTGTATTTTCTTCCCGGGCGAATTTGTTCAATGGTTTGTACAAAAATTATCTGAAGCTTTGAGACCATGGTTTGGACGATTTCCATAGGACGTATGAAAAGCAACACAATTGAGTGCTTCATCTTTGAAAGCGCCTGTGCAAAATTGATTTGATATTCAAATTTTCTTTGTTCAGAAATATGTTTGACTTCATCTTTTACAGTTAGAGAAATAACAGCCGTAAGGTTCTTTGAAAATATTTTGGCATGGAAATCCTGATAAACCGACAGGGTGGTTTTGCCTGAAAAGTTTTCAACTTGTAACCGGTATTTAATCGTTTGGTAACGTTCAAAAGTGTTCGCTTAGTTTAAAGTTTGATTAAATCACGGTCTCTTTCTATGGTTAAAGTAAGCAAACAAAAACCAAAAAGAAAGAGACCGTGATGGAACAGGAAATACATATAACACTTCGATTCGAT
>JAUWOH010000505.1 GCA_030612225.1 Desulfobacteraceae bacterium | reverse complement strand
CAGGGTTCGGAAGAGGGCACGGACACCATGACGCTGCACACAAAATTATTTCTGATCGATCGCAGATATTTGTTTGTCGGCTCATTGAATCTCGACCCTCGCTCAATAGAGATCAATGCCGAGATGGGACTGCTTATTGATTCAGAGGAGATGGTCGCTGGCATTACTTCTCGCGCCGAGGAGCAACTCGCCGCAGTCACCTATCGTGTACTCCTGAATGATAAGGGAAAACTCGAGTGGCACGGCCGCATCAATGGTGAAGAAGTGATCGAGACGAAGGAGCCGCTGACGAGTTTATGGCTCCGTTTCAAAGCCTGGTTCTTGAAAATCGTCCCCGAAAGACAGCTCTAGAGCAGTACTGCATATTGCCTGTTCTAATGATAAACTTATCATGCTTTTTCCTCATATTTCGCAGGGATCCGTGCAAATGGATTTGAATATCGGATTTCATCTTTATCTCTTTTTACACTAAAAAACATATTGTAACGACGTTATAATTATTTGTATACATTAACTTAAAGGCTGGAGTTGATTCCGTGGGAGCGACTTTCGGCCGCGATTGAGGCTTTGAAGCAGTTTTTTTGTAACAGGAAGCCACATCGACAGTTAATTTAATGACATTAGATATAAACTATAAAGATGTAATTGTTTTACGTGAAAGAAAAGGAGTTCAAAATGCCAATCCCTGGAAATTTGCTGACAACAGCCATGGCTGTGATGCCTCATACCGATGTGGACCAGGCCCTTAAAACGGCTTTGTCTATGGATATACCATTTTGGCCTCAACTTCCCAACCTTAATTATTATGAAGATATGTATGTTCAGGCAGCGGAACACTTCCCCGGCATTATTCTTGATGTTGAAAAAAGGACATTACGTTTTTCATTGGAAAAATTCATCAACGAAGTTGAAGAGACCATGACTCATTTTGAGGAGCCGCAATATTTTGATATCAGTAAAACATATTCGGCAGTTTATCATCGTTTTCTGTCAATGAACTTTTCAGAAAGACCGGCAATCCGTGGGCAGCTTGAAGGGCCGATAAGCTTTGGATTCAACGTATTGGATCAAGATGAACGGCCTATTATATTTGATGACACGGTCCGCCCCTTTATGATAGAGTTTATGGCGAAAAGGGTTAATGTTCAACTTAAACGCCTCAAGGTACTCAACGAGAACGCCTTTATGTTTATTGACGAGCCGGGGCTTCAGTTCCTGTTTTCAGCCATGGCTGGCTATAGCGACCAAAAAGCAAAAATAGATTTGGAAAGCTTTTTTAACATGATAGATAGACCCCGGGGAATTCATCTTTGCGGCAATCCGGATTGGGATTTTCTCCTTGGATTGGAAATGGACATTTTGTCTTTAGATGTATATTCCAATGGTGAAGTATTTGCCAACTATTCAAATTCCATCAAACGCTTTTTAGACAGGGGAGGCGTTATTGTATGGGGAATTGTTCCCACCAATTTTGAGCCTTTTGCAGAAGAAAACACCTCCTCATTGGAAAAGCGCCTGGAAGAAATCTGGCAAATTTTAGATAGGAAAGGAATTGATCAGGATTTTCTATTATCTCGAAGCTTGCTCTCTCCGGCTACCTGCTGTTTAGTAAATCCGGACAAGGAAAAGACAGTGGAAAAAGCCTTTAAAATGATTAGCCGCCTTTCG
>JAUWOH010000199.1 GCA_030612225.1 Desulfobacteraceae bacterium | reverse complement strand
TCCTAAAAACATAACAATTGAAGTGTTAGACTATCTTATATTTCAAAAAAAAGCAAGGACGAGACAAAGTACAAGAATAACCCATATATGATAATGTGGTAAAAAACGGCTTGTGCCTTTTGATTTTTTGTCGTACTGTATAAAGTCGTTTTTTGGAGTAGTTTTGGAGTAGTTTTTTGAGGAAAATAAATTTATAAGTAGCTGATATAACTATAAAAATGGCGGAAGTGCATGGGAATCGAACCCACCCGGGACGGTTTTAGCGCCCCACACCGGATTTGAAGTCCGGGAGCCTCACCAGTAAGCTGCGCACTTCCGTATTCGTGAAGTTTGCATATAATATATTCATTCATTATTTTGTCAATAATTTTATATGATGCTTGATGCTGGATGCTCGCTACTCGATGCTGGATATTCGTTACTTGACTACTCGTTACTGGCTTGCCATGGCGTTTTGTCAAGGTGTATCTTGAAAATCGTAGTCTGAAGTCGAAAGCGAAGACGGGTTGTCGCTTGAAAAATGGCAAATGATGCAACAGTTCAGCCAGCAGAGCACAAAAAATAGATATGAATTATATTATAATCTTCGTGTCTTCGTGACTTTGTGGCTGAAATATTACCAAACGACAAAAATGTGGAGAAAACAATGCTAAACAAAGACAGGCTGGCGGAAACTTTTAAATGTTTAGTTGAGATTGACAGTGTTTCCAGGGAAGAGGGGAAATTTGCTGAAGAAATAAAAAAAGTTTTAGAATCGATGGGAGCCAGGATATTTGTTGACAGTGCCGGAGAAAAGACCGGAAGTGATACCGGCAATCTTGTTGCAAAGTTCAAAGGTAATGTGTCAGCGCCCCCCTTGCTCATAAATGCACATATGGATACGGTTCAACCTGGAAAAGGGATAAAAGCAGTATTAAAAAACGGTATTTTCACAAGCGATGGACCAACAATACTCGGAGCAGATGATAAAAGTGCAATAGCAGTTATTTTAGAAACCTTAAAAGTGTTAAAGGAGAATGAGTTGCAGTATGGCCCTATTGATCTTGTCCTGACAATTTGTGAAGAGATAGGGCTTTTAGGTGCTAAACATTTTGATTCAAGCCTTATAGATGCAAAATTCGGATATGCACTGGATGCTACAGATGTAGATGGTATAATTGTTAGGGCGCCTGCGGCTAATAAACTTGAGTTTAAAATACATGGTAAAGATTCGCATGCAGGCGCTGCCCCGGAAAAAGGGATTAATGCTATTTTACTGGCGAGCAAGGCGATTGCGGGGCTTGAAATAGGTCGAATTGACAGGGAAACAACATGCAATATCGGTATTATTGAAGGGGGAATAGCTACAAATATCGTGCCGAACCTTGTAACGGTCAAGGGCGAGGTCAGGAGTCATGATAAAGATAAGCTGAAGAAAGTGACTGATGATATTGTATCATCCTTTAAAGATGTTATTGAAAACTTCAAAAAAACTGCTTCTATAGATGATCTTCCACGTCTTGAGATTTCTATTGAAAAAGATTTTCCAAATACTGATATTCCTGAGGATCATCCTACTGTAAAACTGGCTGTGAAGGCCGGTAAAAACCTGGGAAGAAAAATGATCTGCAAAACGACAGGTGGCGGGGCGGATGCAAATATATTTTATGAAATGGGTATTATAACATGTGTACTTGGTACAGGTATGCGTGATATGCATACTGTGCGCGAACACGTAAAGCTTGATGATATGGTTAAAGCGACCGAGCTTTTGATTGAAATCATAAAACTTCATGCAAACAGTTGATTAGCTTTCACAGCTCATAGGAAATAGCTCACAGGAGATAGCTCATAGCTCATAGCTGATAGCTGATAGTATATAAGGATATTTGCCTTTGCTATCAGCTATGAGCTATCAGCTATGAGCTATGGTAGGTATATGCTTGCATATTTTGATTGTTTTTCAGGTATAAGTGGTGACATGACCCTTGGTGCTTTAATAGACCTTGGGGTACCGGCTGAATGGCTTCAAAAGAGACTTAAGAAAATTCCCCTAAAAGCTTTTGACATTACGGTTGAACGGATACAAAGAAACGGACTTAAGGCTCAAAATGTGTATGTTAATGTGAAAGATGATGGAAAGTCCAGGAATTATGAAAAAATTAAATTATTGATAGAAGCAAGTCCATTATCTGAAGATGTAAAAAATAATAGTCTTACAATCTTTAAAAGGATTGCATATGCTGAAGCAAAAATACATGGGAGTTCTGTAGAAAAAGTCCATTTCCATGAGGTGGGCGGTGTTGATGCAATCGTTGATATCGTTGGTACTGCACTATGCCTGGAATACCTTGGAATTAAAAAGGTAATTGCTTCAAAAATTCCCCTTGGCAGGGGTTTTGTTTCGTGCAGCCATGGAATCCTTCCTATACCCGCTCCTGCAACCATTGAAATACTTCAAGATGTTCCTGTATATGGCACAGAAATTGAGCATGAACTGGTTACTCCAACAGGAGCGGCAATCATTGTATCCATAGCAGATTCATTTGAAGCAATGCCTCAAATGACTGTTGAAAAGATCGGTTATGGCGCAGGAAAAAATGACCTGGGGAGCAGACCGAATCTTTTACGGGTAATTACAGGCACGGCTTCAGACAGCCGGATAGAAAAATATGCCGAATATCAAAAGGATAAAATCGTGGTAGTTGAAACATGTATTGACGATATGAATCCTGAAATCTTCGGATTTTTGATGGATCGCCTGTTTGCAGCCGGTGTTCTTGATGTTCTATGGATTCCTGTTTTTATGAAAAAAAACAGACCTGGGACTATGATTCAGGTTCTGTGTCGGGATGAAATAAAAGATATGGTTATAGACCGGATTTTGTCTGAAACCACATCGTTAGGCATAAGATATTATTATGTACAAAGGCGTTTTCTCGAAAGGGAACGAATAAAAATAAAGACAGAATACGGGAACCTGCATGTAAAGCAGGTTAAAAATTTAGACGGCAGTGTAAGGATAGTCCCCGAATACGAGGTTTGCAGAAAGATCGCTATTGAAAAGGATATTCCCATAAGAAAGGTATATGATGCTATTGCCGGGAATACGGAAGGGAAAGGCGTATAGGAGCGCTTCGCTTGAAGAGCACTGCGTTCGAGGAGCGCTTCGCTTAAAGAGCGCTACGCTTTAGGCATTAAATCCCGCGTAGCGGGATGCTTCTCGAGGCCGCAGGCCGCTTACTCAAGTCCCGGCAGGAACGCTCTTTAAAGCCCGAAGGGTTGCTCCTCAAGCCGGAATGACCAGCAGTCGGCAACGAGCAACGGGTAGCGAGTATCCGGTATCGAGTATCCAGCATCAAGTATCCAGTATCTATTATAATACCTTGACAAATAAAGCGCTGGATTATAGACACGAGCCATGAATTTTAAAGAAAAAGCGGTTATGTTTATTGCAACAGGCTGCTTTATCGGGAAGATTCCTTTTGCTCCAGGCACGTTTGGATCTTTTGCTGGAATCTTGCTTTGCTTCACTTTGTCTAAAACAAGCACGCTGGTCGCCATTATTTGCATAATACTATTTATTATCTTTTCCATATGGATTGCAAATGATGCCGAGAAAATATTAAAGAGAAAAGATCCAGGTTGTATTGTAATTGATGAAATTGCCGGTATGGCTGTTACACTTATAGGACTACCATTTAATGTCTTTTACGTTGCATCCGGTTTTATTATCTTCAGGGTTCTTGATATTACAAAGCCCTTTCCAATAAGATATATCGAAAAGCGTATCTCAGGCGGAGCAGGTATTGTGTTAGATGATATAGCTGCAGGAATTGCCGCAAATGTTTTTTTAAGGCTTATATTTTTTCTTTTTCCGATTTCGTAAAATTCGGGTAAAATGGAAATGGCTATATTTTTTGTAGCCGTTCACGGCTTGAAACTTGTCGGAGCGTAGCGTAGATCCCGTCTTTAACGAAAGGAAAGCGGGGAAATTAGAAAGTAGAAATTCGGGAGAAGGCCAAATTTCCAACTTCTATTTTCTAATTTCAACGTTCCGTGAACGCTCACTATTATCGGTGCTTTTTGAGAAATTGCTATTTTAAGATTTAACTATCTGAAATCAGATATGTTCATAAACTTAATACCAAAACTAAAAAACTTTTAAATTCATAAATAAAAGGTCTCAGAGAACTTGAAAAAAAGCAGTTTGCCTGTAAAGGATATAGGAGAAAAAAGCAAAAGCATTATCCGAGAAAATATTGAGGCAGTCCTTGTGGCCATTCTTCTTGCTTTATTTATACGCACTTTTGCTGTTCAGGCATTTAAAATTCCTTCAGGCTCCATGCTGCAAACACTTCAGATCGGAGACCATATTTTGGTTAACAAGTTTATTTACGGAATAAAACTTCAGTTTTCTAGAACAACGCTTATCCCTGCAAAAAAACCGAAACGTGGGGATATAGTTGTATTTAAATTTCCTAAGGATCCTGAAAAAGATTTCATTAAGCGCGTTGTCGGCGTTGCAGGCGATAAAGTGGAAATTCGCAACAAACAGGTTTTTGTGAATAATACAAAAGCTGATATCAGCTTTGCGCAATTCACCGATTCTTTTATTGTCCCAGGATGTCCACACGGAGTAGGGCCGGATGCACAATGCCACAAAGATAATTTCGGTCCGATTAAAGTGCCTGAAAATAAACTATTTGTTATGGGGGACAACAGGGATAATAGTCATGATAGTAGATTCTGGGGCTTTGTTGATTTAAAAGCCGTTAACGGGAAAGCATTTATAATCTACTGGTCCTGGGATAAGGATAATTTCGGTATCAGATGGAACAGGGTTGGTAAAATGTTGAGGTGATGTAAGTGACTAACGAAATTGAACAAACAATCTGGTGAGATCATGCACTTTGAAAAGAAAAATATTCTTGATATGACGTCCCTTTCTGTTGATGAAATCACCATGATTTTGGATACAGCAGACAGTATGAAGGAGATTTCTCAAAGATCTGTTAAGAAAGTTCCTACCTTAAGGGGCAAAACCGTTGTCCTTTTTTTCTATGAACCGAGCACACGAACCCGTACTTCATTTGATATAGCAGCCAAGAGACTGAGTGCTGATAGCCTTTCCATTTCTGCAAGTTCCAGCAGCATGGTGAAAGGGGAAACTCTTATAGATACTGCCAGAAATCTTGAGGCAATGAATCCTGATGTAATCGTGATACGGCATTCATCCGCAGGCGCTCCCCATATGCTGGCACGCATGATAAGACCTTCTATCATTAATGCCGGTGACGGCATGCATGCTCACCCGACCCAGTCACTTCTCGACCTTATGACTGTAAGGGAAAACAAAGGAGAAGTAAACGGATTGCGTATTGCAATCATAGGCGATATATCACACAGCAGGGTGGCCAGGTCAAATTGCATAGGTTTTACAAAAATGGGGGCCGAAGTTGTTATTGCGGGCCCGCAGACAATGATTCCAAAAGGCATTGAAACCCTGGGTGTATCAGTTGCACTTAATGTTGAAGATGCTATTTGTGATGCTGATGTTATTATGATGCTCAGGATTCAGAAAGAGAGGCAAAAAAGCTTTTTGTTTCCATCGGAACGCGAGTACGCAAGAGTGTACGGACTGTCAAATAAAAGGCTGGAAAGTGCCAAAGATGAAGTTTTAATTATGCATCCCGGTCCCATCAATCGAGGCGTTGAGATAACACCGGAGGTTGCTGACGGACCATATTCCATTATTCTTGATCAGGTTACAAACGGTGTTGCCGTTCGCATGGCCCTTTTATATCTTGTAGCAGGAGGTACGCGAAATGCAGATACTGATTAAGGGTGGAAGAGTCATTGACCCCGGCAATTTTGATGGTGTAGCGGATATATACATCGAAGACGGAAAGATTGTTGAAATACGGAGTAATGATAACTCCCGGCAAAGCCAATTGGAGCGAAGCGTAAATTCCGCTGAAAGCGGGGCAACAAGCAACGGGCAACGAGCATCCAGTATCGAGCATCCAGCATCGAGTATCGAGTATCCAGTATCCAGAAACGAGCAACGAGAACCCAGAACAATTGATGCTACCGGCAAGATTGTAACTCCAGGGCTTATCGACATGCATGTCCACCTTCGTGAGCCCGGGCATGAATATAAAGAGACCATAGAAAGCGGCTGTCTGGCTGCGGCATCAGGCGGCTTTACGGCGATTTGCTGCATGCCTAACACAAACCCTGTTAATGACAACAGCCAGGTAACAAAGTTCATT
>JAUWOH010000420.1 GCA_030612225.1 Desulfobacteraceae bacterium | reverse complement strand
TTCAGCCATATCGAATAATCCTCCCTAATATATTTTTAATTTCTTAAAGGGCTTAAACCCAATTCTTTTATCTTTCTTTCCATATCAATAACAGTCGAAGAAAAATCATGCCCCATGTTGGAAGCCAGGGTGACATACTTCAGCCTGTCGTTTTCAAAACCTGTCTCTTCAAACATCTTGTAAGCATCGCCTACCCGCATATTTGCAAATATGTTTCCTTGTTCGGACTTGCAATTTCCATTATGGCAGGTCATTACCAGAACGCCGTCCGCTCCATTTAGAAAAGCAGATAAAATATAATCAATATCAACCTTCCCCGCACATGGAACTTTAATTATCTTAAGCCCTGCCGGGAGTGGCATATTAAATGCTTCAGCCATTTTTCCAGCCTCAAAAGCCGAGTTCTGGCAACAAAATGCAATGATATTCGGTTCATTATTTCCGGTTTCAATACATTTTTGAATTTGGACTTTAATATCTTCGTCTTTAAAACCGCCTATTTGTATGGCATCCATGGGACATTCACTTGCGCAGATACCACATGCCTGGCATGCAATTTTAGATATAACGGCCTTATTATCTTCATCCCAGTAAATTGCGCCATGGGGACAACACCTGTAACAAGTCAGGCAGAAAACACATTTACCGGTATCAACAACCGCTTTTTCCTTTGGAACCATTCGGGTGCCGTCGCCAAGGAGATTTTTTACCTTAAGCGACACATTTTCAACGTCCGTCCATATTAACGGCAAATCCTGTACTTCTCTGGTTGCGCCAATAACAAAAATTCCTTCCCTGTTTGAACAAACCGGAAAAAGATGGACGTTATCTTTTTGTAAAAAGCCGAGCGGGCCAATATCGATTCGTAAAAGTTCAGCAAGCCCCTCATTACTCTGATCAGCACAAACCGCCTCTTCAACAACCAGAAGATCGGGCGATAGCTCCATATCACGTCTTAACACATCGTCATAAAAAGAAATCGTTTTACCATCCTGACTTATATTCGGCGCTTCCTTCAGCTTAAAATACGTTGCGCCATTGTCTCTGGTATCTTTATAAATCATTTCAAGACCATCTGAAGCAACTTTTAAGTCTCCTGCATAAACATACGCATTGCAACCATCTGTTTCTTCGATGGATAAAACGCTGCGCATAACTCTTTCCATAACAAGGGGATACCCATCCTGCGCAAAACCTACAACAAAAGCTACAGTTTTATTTGCAAGTTTTTCCCTGCCTGACTTGTTGTCAGGAGCCAAGAGCTCTTCCATTTGTGATTGTGTAAGCACATTTTTTGAAAGGGAAAGCCCATACTTTTCATTCATAGGTTCGACAGAAAAATTGGTTGCAATTACAATTGCTCCCACATTTTTCCCTTTAAGCTCATTTCCCTTTGATAGTGTTACGTTAAAATCACCCGTAACACCGGTTACGCCTTTTATCTGTGTTTGGGTGAAAACTTCAATCTGATTGTTATTTTTTACCTGCTTTATAAGTTTTTCTAAACTTGCAAGCTCTTTCTTGTTTACACTAAAGAGGTAATTTGTTTCTTCCTGAAATCCAATGTCGGATTCCTTTTCAACCAGGCTAACTTTATATCCTGAAGCGGCTATCTCCGAAGCAGCCTTTAACCCCGTTAAACCGCCGCCAATAACCAAGACCTCGGTATTGATATTTACTTCTTCCATTTCCGCATTTATCATATCTGTCATTTGCTTACCCCCAAATATTTCATAACCTCACCGGCTGCCTGGGTTGCGTGGGCCATGGAAGCGGCAATGGTCTTTGGACCTTGTACGGTTCCTGCAATGAAAATGCCGTCCTTTGAGGTTGAGGTTCTGTTAAACTTGTCTTTACATGCAAAAAACCCATCTTGATTAAGATTAATGTCCAGCAGTTCTGATAATTCAACATTGTCGGAACCGGGCATTATTCCGATGGACAGGACAACCATGTCAAACACCTCTTTAACAGACAGGCCGTCATCATCATTCATATATCGCATTTCCAGTTTATCGTCTTTAATTGGATAAAGATCCACAGGAATATTTCGTACAAAACGCATGTCCGATTTGCATTTTTCATAAAATACCGGAAAGTTTTTCCCGGCATTTTGGATATCCATGTAAAATATTGTAATATCAGTATCGGGATTTTTATATTTTGTTTGTTCAGCCATTCGCAAAGCATATGGGCAGCATACTTGTGAACACCACAAATTTCCAAGATTTTCATCCCTGCTTCCCACACATTGAATAAAGGCAACTGCTTTGGGTTCTTTACCGTCGGAAGGCCTCACAACCTTGCCGTTTTTTCTTATAATATGTTCCAGGTCAAGACCTGTAACAAGATTATTGAACTTATTATACCCGTAGGTTCCTTTTATTTCAGCATTAAACGGTGTAAAACCGCTTGCAAGTACGACTGCGTCTATATCATCTATTTTGTTCTGAAGTTCGATATCGTCAAATTCTACAGCTCCATCAGGAATTTTTTTGCAACTGCTTTTGTCAACAACTACAAGCAAAGGAGAATTATTCTTTGAATACCCCTTTGCAACTCCCCCTTCTGCTGTATCGGTTTGTGGGGAACTCTTTTTCAAACTTGCTGAAAGCTTTCCGTTTTTATTGATTTTTTCAACTTCTGTTGCAAGATGAACCTTAATTTTAGGCTCATTTACCACGTTGCAAAGCATATCTTCTGCCGAGCATGCACCGCATGTCACGCATTCATCCGTGGCCTTGCAGCAAAACTGGATTGCATATCCACCTAAAAAACATGTCTTTTCGATAAGCTCCACGTCAATATCGAGTTGTGACAACTCCCAGGCGGCCGTAAGGCCGGCAATCCCTCCTCCAACGACCATAACCTTCTTATTTGCTGTACTCAATTGACAACTCCTTTATATATAGGTTGTGAGGTTCAGGGTTCACAGTTCACGGTTTTGTTTATCCTGAGTTAATAAGCTCAGACAACTCATAGTTTATCAGTTTAACAGCTATCAACTCATCTGTTTAACCCTGAACCGTGAACCCAGGAACTTTGAACCTGATTTCTATACCTTTGGCCTGGGCAACACTTTTGCCAGTTCCGCTATTTCCGGCACTTTGTGTTCCCATTCAATAGCCAT
>JAUWOH010000383.1 GCA_030612225.1 Desulfobacteraceae bacterium | reverse complement strand
ATGTTATATGGCGTGATTGCAGTATGATGGAGGTTTAAAATATGTCGCAAAAAGATGTCAGGCAAATCAAGGTCGGGAAACACAATATCGGCATTATCGGCCTGAAGAGTATTATAGAAGAGGTAGCGAATGATTTTGCCGGAAAGCCTGAAGCAGAAATCATAGATGAACTACTTAAACGATTTTCCGGAAAAAATTATATCCCTGGTAATATCAGGGAGGAATACGGCAAGGCTTTTTTGCGGGAATTTAATAAATTTATCGGCAGACCTTATGAAAAAGAAGTTTTTGAAGGGCTTGAAGTCAAAGTCCTGGGACAGGGATGTACTCAGTGCGATAAGCTGGAACAGGAACTCATGCATGTGATGGCCGAGTTCGAGATTATAGCCGATATAGAGCATGTTCGGGACATTAAAGAGATAGGAAAGTATGGTGTTATGGGGATGCCGGCCTTGATCATAAACGGAAAAGTCAAATCGGTGGGAAGGGTGCCTCCTAAAAATAAACTCGTTAAATGGTTAAAGGAAGCACAAGAAGAATTACAGAAAGAAGAGGTAAAGAATGGATATTAAAGTATTGGGGCCCGGGTGTCCCAAATGTCATGAGACGGAACGGCTTGTCAAGGAAGTGGTTGCCGAGTTAAGCGTGGATGCAAGTGTTGATAAGATTACCGATCTTATGAAAATTGCCGGATATGGTGTTTTCGGTACACCGGCGGTTGTCGTTGATGGGGAAGTAAAAAGCGTAGGCAAGATTCCGAAAAAAGAAGAAATCAAGACCTGGATTGAGGGATAACATATTAGCTGATGAATTCGTAAAGATTCGAATTCATCAGGTTTTATGTTTTTACGAAACCATCATCAGTTAAAGGAGGAGCAAGATGTCTCAAGATTGTTGTACGTCTGATGGAAACGTTATGATTTTGGCATGTTCCGGAGGGTCCAACGTAGGCCAGCTATCCAACCAGGCCGCGGTGGAATTGACCAGGGAAGGATTTGGAAAGATGTATTGCCTGGCCGGTATCGGAGGTCTTCTCAGCGGATTTGTCCGGTCGGCAAAGGATGTGCAGGCTCTGGTGGCCATCGATGGTTGCGACGTAGGATGCGCCAAGGCCATTTTGGAGCACACAGAAGTCCCTTTGAAGAACTATGTGGTCATTACCGAATTGGGAATTGAAAAGAACAAGAATCTCGAACTTAAGAGCAAGGACATCCTGAAAGTCAAAGAAGCGATCCGGGCATGCTGCGCAGGTACCTGCCAGCGGCAGGAAACAGTTAAAGCAAGTATTGGCAGATGCTGCGGATAGCTATTCACACTGGTACTATCAAAGTGTAAAATTTAACCCGACAATGTAAAGGGCTCTATCGCCATATTGGATTAATAAGCGAAGAAACAATAGTTACTCAGTTGAAAAAAATGGGGGTCGAATATATTGAATGAAAAAAGTTACAGTTTAACGAAATGTTTTATTGATAAATATTCAATAATCGGAATCATCCTTGCCGGACTGATGTTGATATCAATCCTCATCTTTTATCCGTTAAGAGTAGAATCAGCGGAAAAACCGCCTGGCGAAAAACGCGTTGATGAGAAATTTCCCGGAATAGCAACCGGCATTCTTAAATCGGCCCGGTTGGTAAAAATGAAAGGCGATTTGTTGCTTAACACCGCCGACATTGAAATCAGAGAACCCGAAATTCGAATATTGCTGAAACATGCCCCGCCTAAACTGCGCAGTGAACTTGAAAAAAGCCTTTTCTTTCTTCTTGAGCAGCAAGTGACCAGTAAAATTCTCCTTCACCAGGCTGAAAGCGCTGGGTTTTCTGCAAATGGCCGCGCTGGTGATCAGGCTGTCCAAGACTTTTTAAGCCGGATGGTTGAGAATACAGTTGTCTCTGAAAAAGAGACCAGGTCATTCTATGATGAAAACAAGGCAATGGTCGGGGGAATGCCGTTTGAACAGGTTAAAGAGAGCATTGGAGGATTTCTACTGCAACAAAAAAAACAAAGTGCCATCATATCCCATATTGAGAATTTAGGGCATCAGCTCGATATGAGGGTAAATGCTGAATGGACAGGGAAGCAGTATGTTTTAGCCATGGACAATCCGGTGGACAGGGCTCGCGGGTCAGGAAAACCCACAATGGTTGAATTTGGTGCCGCCGGTTGTATCCCCTGTGACATGATGCAACCGATTTTGGACAAACTCAGAAAAAAATATCACGACAAGCTCAACATTGTGTTCGTTCATGTAAAGGAACAACAGGTTTTAGGGACACGATACGGTATCCGTTCGATTCCGGTTCAGGTGTTCTTCGACAAAACCGGCAAAGAAATGTTCCGGCACGAAGGCTTTTACCCAGAGGTGAAAGTTTTAGAGCAACTGTTAAAACTGGGGGTTAAATAGGTGAAGAATCGTATTAAGATAGCTGCGTTAGGTTTTATAGCCATCTTGGTTGTTATTAGCGCTTTAAGATCTCAATTTTTTCTTGAAGCGGATGAAAAAACAATAGTACCATTAGAGAAAGTGACAGGCGCCAGCGCTGCCGGCATTACTGAAAGTATACAGGATGAATTGAAGGAGGTGCCGGTAAAAGGCCTTGTCACCATGGTCGATCTTGGCGCTAAATCCTGTATACCTTGTAAAATGATGGCTCCCATCTTGGAAAAGCTGGAAAAGGTTTATGACGGCAAGGCCGCCATTGTTTTTATCGATGTATGGAAACATCGCGGGCAGGCAAAACGATTTCGGATTCGCGCTATTCCAACGCAAATCTTTTTTGATCAACAAGGTAAAGAGGTTTATCGTCATGTTGGATTTATGAGCGAAAAAGCAATAGTGAAACAATTGAAAAAAATGGGCGTTGTTTACAGTTATAATAATTAACAAAAAAGAGACTTGTGCACGTAAAGGTTAGACCGAAAGGATACATTTATGCTGGAAACGTTTTTTCTGACCATTAATGAATGGATAGCCGGTGGTACGATGATTGCCGCACTGGGTTGCTTTGTGTGGGGCATGATCAGCGTGGTCTTCAGCCCGTGCCATCTGGCATCGATTCCATTAATTGTCGCTTATGTGGGTGGGCAGGAGCGGGCTGTTAATCCTAAACAGGCAGGAATTTACTCGGTGGCCTTTACCACCGGGCTGTTTATTACCATAGCTTTGATCGGAATTGTTTGTGCCCTTCTGGGCCGCATGCTGGGAGATGTCGGCAACTACTGGCAGATTCCTGTAGGATTGGTCCTGGTCTGGGTGGCCTTAGGCATGTTTGGCGTTGAAAAATGCTCCATGTCCGGCAGCTTGCTCTACCGTTTGAATTTCAAGGGAGTATTCGGCGCTTTTATGCTGGGTTTGGCCTACGGCGTGCTTTCCGGTTCATGTACATTCGGGTTTATAGCGCCAATTTTAGCTATAATTACCGTCCAGCAGAAAGTTGCAACAGGAGTACTTTTTATTCTGCTTTTTGCAATCGGTCATTGCCTTCCCATCGCGGTGGCCGGGAGTTCCACTGCTGCGGTGAAGAGGGTCTTG
>JAUWOH010000506.1 GCA_030612225.1 Desulfobacteraceae bacterium | reverse complement strand
TCTAAAAGCCCGACAGCGGCAAACTGCTTCCTTGCCTCAGCTCGTCGATCTGTGCGTTCCCTAACCGAAACACAATATATTTTACAAAAAAAATCCCAGTCCATGGTTTAAAGGATATCCCAGTTGATTTCGCTAAATTTTAGATAATCCACTCCGCCTTGCGGGATGAGAAATTAAAAGGTTATACCGTTTCAGGTGTTAATAAAAGACTAAAAATCAGACAGGATTTACAGGATATTCAGGACATTTTTTGCCTTTCCTGAAGAAAGGCAAAAAATGTCAACCCTCTTCGGGATAAACAATTGGGCTTATAGCGGCAAGAGTTTAGCTTAAAGAAAGGTTGGAAGCCGGCTTCTTTTTTCCCGCCTTTGGGCGGGATTGTGCTTTCTTAAGTCTCGTCTAGAGATTGAGAAAAATAAAAAATCCAATAAATCCTGTTCATCCTGTCGATAATTACTAAAAATTGTTCAATATGGCCCCTTTTAGGGGCCTTCCTCATCCCGTAGGTTTTACCGATGGGGCTGATTGTTTGAAGTTGCCCTGGGGCTTAAAATAATCTCCTGAGGGACGATTCCCTTTATAGTTTAAGAAATATTTTTGTTTATCAGGCGATGCATTTTGCCTGGAAACTTCTTTTCAAAAAACTTTTCGAGTTTTTGAGAACACTTTGCAACCGTTGAAATATCTACTCCTGTTTCAATGCTCAATGATTTCATAAGCCAGGCCGTATCTTCTGTTGCGATATTTCCTGCAGCTCCTGACACAAAAGGACAGCCTCCCATACCTGCCAGGGCGGTATCAAAACGGGTAACGCCACATTCCATCGCGGCCATAATATTGACCAGTCCCAATCCACGGGTATCGTGCAAATGAAGTACAACCGGTGTATTACCGACCTCGGGCATTAATTTTGTTATGAGATTTTTAATTAAAAGCGGATCCGCCATGCCGGTGGTATCGGATATGGCAAGTGTTTGAATTCCAATTTTCAGAAAATCGGTGGCAATTTTAAGAACGCGTTCTTCAGGAATTCTGCCTTCATACACACACCCGAATACACATTGAATGCCTGCACGTATCTCCATCTTGTATTCTTGTGCAAGCCGAATCATCTCTTTTCCCGCTTCCACAGCCTTTTCAAAAGGCATACCTGCATTTTTCCGGCTGTGTGTATCGCTGGCCGATATTGAAATTTCTATGTGCTGCAAACCGGAGAGGCGGGCACGTTCAACTCCCTTTTCATTTAAAACAAGGGCAGAGTAGCGAACATCATTTCTTTTGGGAAGACACTTAAATAAAGTTTCAGCATCCGCCATCTGAGGGATTACATCAGGATGAACAAAGGAGGTCACCTGAATATCTTTTAATCCTGCCTCCACAAGACCGGAAATGATTTCAACCTTGAGATTTGTAGGGATTATTTTTTTTTCAAACTGGAAACCGTCTCTCGGCCCCACTTCAATCAGGGTTACTTTGCCCGGAAGATTTACATGCATAGTATAAATGTAAGTGTTATAATCAGTTGTTTTTTGAAGCTTTTTATTGATATATAATCAAGAAAAGATTTTATCAACACTGAACTTTAATGGCGTCGTAAAAAAATAACTTTTTACCACTGAG
>JAUWOH010000087.1 GCA_030612225.1 Desulfobacteraceae bacterium | reverse complement strand
ATTTTGCAATTGGTGGAACTGTAATTATAAATAACAAATTTGCCTTCCCGGCAACGGTCATTAAACAGATGGCCGATGAAAAAGTCACTGGATTTTCAGGCGTACCTTCTACCTATGCTTACCTTCTTCACCGTTCTCCTTTAAAAAATTACCGCGACAAGCTCGTATCACTCAGGTATTGTTCACAGGCAGGCGGACATATGTCCGGGCAGATTAAAGAAGAACTCAGCAAGGTATTACCTGCACATACACAAATCTATATTATGTATGGTGCTACCGAAGCATCAGCCAGACTTACTTACCTTGAACCCGATCGATTTGCAGATAAAATAGATTCCATAGGTAAACCGATTCCTGGCGTCTATATGCAGGTTTTAAATAAAAGTGGCAGGGTACTCCCGGCCGGTCAGACAGGTGAACTTGTTGCTTCCGGACCCAATATTATGCAAGGCTACTGGAAAGATGAAAAGGCAACATCTGCTGTTTTAGATAAGAATGGATATAACACCGGAGATCTGGGATACTATGATAAAGAAGGGTACTTCTTTGTGAATGGGCGCAAAGATAACCTGTTAAAAGTTGGCGGTCACAGGATTAACCCTCAGGAAATCGAAGATGCGCTTATGGCTACTGAACTAATAATTGAAACTGTTGTTGTCGGAATACCGGATGAACTGTTAGGTAACAAACTAATTGCCCTGGCAGTACCTGTAAATGGAACCGGCAGCAAAAACAAAATAATGAGCCTTTGCGCCGAAAGGCTGCCAAAATACAAACTACCCAGCTCTATCAAATTAGTTCGCTTACTTCCCAAAAACACGAGTGGTAAAATTGAAAGGACTAAGTGCCTTGAAATCGCCGGGTAAGAATTTTTAAATACTACAGTGGAATGGATTCAATTTTATAAACTGCTTGATAGACAGGATTAACAGGATTGACCAGATAATCCTATGATTTTCCTGCTTGCCTTGCCATGTCACCGCGGCGAAGCTTAATGGAGCGAAGACGGGAGCATCTGCCAAGTTGCGACGGCTGGATGAAAATCATAAGAAGTAATTCGTCTACGGCGAAAAAATACCTACTTTAAAGTCACAAAAAATATCAGTTTTTGATTTCACAAATTATGATATTTTATAGCATGTTTATCAGGCTATTACCTCCGCTGAAAGCGGTTTAAGTTTCATCACTTTCTTCCGGAAAGTGATGAAATAAATTATTATCCTGAAAATCCTGTCAATCCTGTCTGATAAAAGAACATAAAATAGAATCAATTCAATTTTTGGGCTATGAGCTATCACCTGTGAGCTATCAGCTATCACCTGTGAGCTCTGAGCTATCACCTGTGAGCTATGAGCCACAAAAAAGAAAGGCTTTTTTGTTATGAATATTTGCATAGTAGGAACCGGATATGTCGGGCTTGTTACTGCCGCCTGTTTTGCGGAAATGGGCAATGATGTTTGCTGTATTGATGTTGATCCAGCAATAATTGACAGGTTAAGGTCCGGCCATGTTCACATTTATGAACCTGGCCTGGAGCCCCTTGTAAAACGAAATTATGAACAAGGCCGGCTGAAATTTTCTACAAACTTGGCAGAAGGTATTGAAGATGCCCTGTTTATACTTAACTGCGTGGGTACACCTTCAAAGTCTGATGGTTCCTGCGATCTTTCATATGTCCATCAGGTGGCATCTCAAATCGGACAGGTTATGAATGAATACAAGATTATAATAAATAAATCGACTGTTCCTGTGGGAACGGCAGATCAGGTGCTTAAAATTATTCAGGAAGAGATCAAAAAAAGGGAACTTAATATTGAATTTGATGTGGTTTCAAATCCTGAATTTTTAAAAGAAGGAGATGCAATCAACGATTTTATGAAACCGGACAGGGTAATTTTAGGGACTGACAATATCCGCACTTCTAAACTGATGGAAACATTATATGCTCCCTTTGCGCGCAGTCGCGAAAAAATGATTGTAATGAGCATAAAAAGCGCAGAGCTGACAAAGTATGCTGCAAACTGCATGCTTGCAACTAAAATTTCTTTTATGAACGAAATGGCCAACATTTGCGAACACATAGGCGCTGATGTCAGTGATGTAAGAATTGGTATCGGTTCTGACCACCGAATCGGCTATCATTTCATATACCCTGGTGTAGGATACGGGGGGTCATGCTTTCCGAAAGATGTAAAAGCTCTTATAAATACAACGCGGGAAAATGGATATGAGCCAAAACTGATTACAGCTGTGGACGAAGTAAACGCGAGGCAAAAAAAGGTTCTGGCTGATAAAATCAAGGATTATTTTTTCAGTCAAAATGGCGTGAAGGACAAAACTCTGGCACTGTGGGGGCTTTCTTTTAAAGCAAATACGGATGATATTCGTGAATCAGCCTCTTTAGAAATTATTTCAGAGTTAACTGCTGAAGGTATGCATATACGTGCATTTGATCCTGTTGCAGGAGAAAATGCAAAAAAAGTCCTTGAAGATAATCCTCTTGCCCAGGTGCTTGACAATCAATATGAAGCCCTGGAGGGAGCTGATGCTTTGGCTGTTGTAACGGACTGGAACCAGTTCAGAAATCCGGATTTTAAACGCATTAAAAATGCATTAACGGCACCAGTAATTTTTGATGGCCGCAATCTCTATTCCCCGTCATTCGTGGCAGACCAGGGTTTTGCATATTTCAGCATCGGGAGGCCGACCATTAATAATTAGCCACCCGGGTACCATCTGCCGGTTGTAATCCCGGCTTTTTACGGGGAGCTACGGGGCAGGCAGACACACACGGACTCACACGGACATAAAAAAATCAGTGAAATATCTTATATTTCACTGAACAGATCTTTTCTCCGGCCGACCATGGCCGGTGAAAAACCACGTGCCCTTTGGGCAACAAAATCTTCGCGAAGCGATGACTGTATTTGTCCGAGCGGGGCCTCCCGCGGCGTAGCCTTCGCGAAGACGGGTCGCTCGGACAAATGTCTGTGTGAGTCTGTGTGTGCTTGCCGGGTCGACATGTCACGCCATAGTCTTGACGAAGGCTGAAGCCTTTTGCGAAGCCTGGTCTGTGTATGTCTGTGTACGTCTGCCTGCCCCGTAGCTCCGGCAGATGGTACCGGGGTGGCTAATATAAAAACTCGTTTGCGTCTGCCTGCCCCGTAGCTCCGGCAGCTGGTACTGGGGTGGCTAAATAATAAAAATCGATTCAACTACTATCCTAATGCCGCCATCAATCCTTTTAACAATAGATGTCGAAGACTGGTTCCAGGTAGAAAACTTCAAACAGTATATCCCTTTTTCCACCTGGTCATCCTATGATTTTCGAGTCGAAAAAAACGTCCACCGCCTTCTCGACCTCTTCGATTCCAGCAACCAACAACCCACAACCCTCAACCGACACGCACACAAAGTGCGTTGCACTTTCTTCATCCTCGGCTGGCTTGCCGAACGTCTTCCCCATCTTGTCCGCGAAATACAAAACAGAGGCCACGAAGTTGCATCCCACGGGTTTGATCACAACCTTTGTAATGAAGAGCCAAAAGACAGGTTAAAACAGGATTTACTCGACAGTAAAAAGCTTTTGGAAGATATTATCAGTGCTCCTGTACTAGGCTTCAGAGCCCCAAGCTTTTCGATTAGTGATGACACCCTGAAGGTTATTGAAGAATGCGGCTATCTTTACGACTCAAGCTTTAACTCTTTTGCTATGCATGGCCGATACGGAAAGATATTGCTAAATAGCTACACAAAGAAAGGAATTTCCTATCAGGTTTCTAACAATTTCCATGAACTCCCCATAAGCAATTTAACTCTTCAGAACCTTTTACCCTATGAGCTTTCAGCTTTGAGCTCAGAGCAAAATATTCGGAAAAATCTTTTCTCTGGGAGTTTCGTTCTGCCTTGGGGCGGCGGTGCATACTTTCGAATAATTCCTTTTTCGATATTTAAGCGCGGTGTGGAAAGCATACTGAAAAAAGAAAATGCTTATCTTTTCTATATGCATCCATGGGAAATTGACCCTGATCAACCAAGGGTCAGTAAAGCTTCATCATTCAGCAAATTCAAACATTATATCAACCTAAATAAAAACTTTTTAAAATTAACTTGTTTTATTGAATATTTCGGTCGGTGCCGGTTTATCAGTTGCCGGCAGTATCTTGATAAAGTGGCTGATAGCTGATAGCACTGAAGTTGGCGGTCTTCTAAAAAATCAAATTTAGCCACCCCGGTACCATCTGCCGGTTTTAATCCCGGCTTTTTACGGGGAGCTGCGGGGCAGGCAGACCCACACAGACTCACACAGACATATTCTTTTTCCCGGCCCCGATGTGCGGGATCTACGCTTCGCTTCGACAGTACTCGGCCGGGAAAAGGTTGTATGCCCTTTGGGCAGTAAAAACTTCGCGAAGCGACGCAGTTTTTGTTCGAACAAATTGTCCGAACAAAAAATCCCTGCTGGGAAATGCGCCAAGCATTTCACAGCATGTCCGTGCCTGCCCTGTGGAATGCGAAGCCTATTCCTCTGGGGTGGGTCTGTGTGTGCTTGCCGGGGCGAAGCCTCGTGCGAAGACTGGTCCGTGGCTAAATAATAAATACAATCATCCGCAAGAAGCGGATAAGACAGATCATTTTTTCGTTGTTGAAGCTAATACTCAGCAGACTCGCAGTTATTGCAAATAGGCTGAAATATATTATTTTTTCGCGAAGCGATGACTTTTTTTTATTCGGCTGTGTCAGCCGAATAAAACGTCTGTGTCCGTCTGTGTGTGTCTGCCTGCCCCGTAGCTCCGGCAGATGGTACCGGGGTGGCTAAATAATAAATACACTCATCCGCCGAAGGCGGACAAAACTGATCATTTTTCGTTGCCAAAGGTATCACGTTTACACAACTTGGGAGTAAGAATTGAAAAGGCTAAAGATATTAAAAACAAATGATTCTTCTAAAGGCGTAAAAAAACTTGCAGAATCAATGGTACTGTCCGGAATTATTATTGCGACAATATACTGGCTTCTTGATTCCATTTTAAATATCTTTTTTTCGCAAAAGCTCAATTTAATGCAGGAACTGGTCGGACCTGATTTATATGATATATACACACGTGTCATTGTTTTATGTCTTTTAATCATATTTGGTTCCCATGCTCAGGTCAGCATCAATGCTTTAAGGAAAGTCAGGGATGCTTTAAGGAAAAGTGAAGAAAGCTTTAAAACCGTAGCTGACTTTACATATCACTGGGAATACTGGGTCGGGGAAGATGGAAAGCTTGTTTATGTTTCGCCGTCGTGTGAACGTATAACCGGGTACCTGCCGGATGACTTTAAAAAAAATCCCAAACTGCTTGAAGAAATTATTCATCCTGATGACAGGCAGCGCATAACAAAACACATAAGCACTGAGTTACAGAGCCGGAAAGTGGAATCGCTTGAATTTCGTATTATTTCTCGTGAAGGCGTAGTGCGCTGGATAGGCCATGTTTGCCAGCCGGTTAGGGGAATGGATGGTCGTTCTCTAGGAAGGCGTGTCAGTAACCGTGACATTACTGATATTAAACAGGAAATGAGCCGGAGGATGCGCCTTGAAGAAAGGCTTTCCAAGATAAACGACTGCTTTTTAAGTTTCGGGTCCGAATCCCTTGATAACATAAACCGTCTTACCGCGCTTTGCGGAGAGCTTCTGGGTGCCACGTGCGCAATTTACAATCGACTGGAAGATGGAATCATCTATTCACGGGGGAAGTGGAACACTCATCAGGATTACAGGCCGGCGGAAAAGGTCGAGGACAATATATGCTACAATATAATAAAAAAGAATAGTGACAAGTTCCTCCTGGTTTCAAATCTTCAACAATCGCGTTACGCAAGGACTGATTCTAATGTAATTAATTATAAACTCCAGACATATGTTGGTAAAGCTGTTAAATTCGACAATGCTTATGTAGGTTCCCTATGCGCGTTGTTTAAAGATGACTACGCTTTAAGCAGGGGAGACAATCGAATAATGAGTATTATTGCCTCTGCCATCAGTGTGGAGGAGGAACGAAAAGGGGCGGAAGAAAAACTGGAAAAATATCGCGAGCATCTGGAAGAACTTGTTAAAGAACGAACTGCAGAACTTAAAGAAACTTCGATCCTCCTTGAAACAATAGTCGATAATATACCGGATATCCTTGGTATTCAGGACATTGAGCATAACATAATTCGATATAATGCCGCCGGTAATAAGCTCCTTAATTTAACTAATAAGAAAATCGAAGGGAAAAAATGTTACGAACTTATCGGTTACGATAAGCCGTGTGAAAATTGTACGATCTCACAAACATACCTGGAAAAGCGACCCGCCAGCATGATAAGATACGATGAGTCTTTAGGTATATGGTTTGATATCAGATTTTATCCGATTATAGATGAATCAGGCAGTGTAACAAAAGTGATAGAACACATGCGCGATATTACCGAGGCAAAGGAGGCTGAAGAGGCTTTGCGGGAATCAGAAGAAAAGTATCGCCTCCTGGTCGAAAATTCAAATGATGCCATCTTTATTATTCAAAATCGAAAAATTAAATTTGCAAATCCTAAAGCCAGGGAGTTGAGTGATTTTGTTGGAGCAAATCAGAGCAGTAATTGGGCTTTGCTTGACAGATATATTTATCCCGAACAACGCAAAAGGGTCATTAACTGGTATTCCGGAAGGCTAAGGGGCGAAAACCTGTCTGATACAAATTCTTTCAAGGTCATTAATAAATATGGTGAAGAAATATGGGTTCAGATGAGTGTTGTTCCGGTTAACTGGGAAGGAAAGCCGGCGGCTTTAAATTTCTTAAGGGACATGACAATGCAAAAGAGGCTGGAAGCCCAGGTCCAGCAATCCCAAAGAATAGAATCTATCGGAACTCTGGCAGGTGGCATTGCCCACGATTTTAATAATTTGCTCATGGGAATACAGGGAAGCGCTTCCGTTATGCTTCTGGACATCAATAAGGATCACTCTCATTATGAAAACATAAAACTGATTGAAAGGTGTATTAAAAGCGGAGCCAAACTCACCCAGCAGCTCCTTGGTTTTGCAAGACGGGGAAAATATGTTGTTACCCCATGCAACCTGAATGAAATCGTTAACAGAACTTCACTTATTTTTGGCCACACAAGAAAAGAAATCACGATTCATATAAAACAGAATGAAGATCTTCGAACGGTTAATGTTGACATGGGCCAGATTGAACAGGTACTTTTAAATATGTATGTTAATGCATGGCAGGCAATGCCTGATGGTGGAGATCTGTATATTGAAACAGATAACGTCACGCTTGATGCCAAATATAACCAGACAAAGCTCTATCAAACTTTACCCGGCAAATATGTTAAGGTATCGGTAACAGACAACGGCACAGGCATGGATAAAAAAACCTTAAAGAGAATATTTGAACCTTTTTTTACAACAAGACATATGGGTACCGGAACCGGTCTGGGATTGGCATCCGCATACGGAATTATTAAAAATCATGAGGGTATCATCAATTGTTACAGTGAATTAGGACGAGGAACGACTTTCAACATCTATCTGCCGATTTCTTCATCTGTTGCTAAAACTATTGAAGATAAGGAAATATCTCTTAATGCATCATTGGGCAATGAAACCATTCTTTTAGTAGATGATGAAGAGGTTGTTGTTCAAGGATGCCGTCAGGTTGTTGAAGCCTTAGGTTGTAAGGTATTTGTCGCGCTGGGGGGAGAAGAGGCCATTAAAATTTACAGGGAAAGCCAGGATAAAATTGACTTGGTTGTACTGGATATGATAATGCCAAATATGAGCGGCAGTGAAACTTATGACAGGCTAAAAGAGATTAATCCTGGAATAAAGGTTCTTCTTTCCAGTGGTTACAGTATTCGTGGGCAGGCTACGGACATTTTAAACCGTGGCTGCAACGGATTTATTCAGAAACCATTTAATATGGAACAGCTGTCACATAAAATCAGCGAGATTCTGGATACCAAAGGGTAAGCTCATAGATCATAGCTGATAGCTCACAGCTCATAGTTGATAGTATTAATCATATTTCAGTGGATTTCCGTGTAACTTCGTGGTAAATCTTTTCAATCAACAGCATAAAAGGAAAATAAACCATGTCATTAATCAAAGGCGAATTTCTAATAATTATTAAAATTATTACCAGTTGTCTTACTGCCGGATTTTTAATTTTCTTTATATCGGCCTTAAGTGGTGAGGACCTCAAAAAAAATAATGACCTGATAGGAAAACTAAGTGCTTCCATGCAGGAAATATCCACTCAACTCGATACCGGAATAGCAGAAAGGATAAGCAAGCTTGGTGAAGTACCTTCAATCAACCCGTTCAAAAAATTCTATTGTGTTGAATTTGCAAAAGAAATACATGATATCTCATACTTAACTGAAAGGCAAAAAATTCTTTTTGATATATATAATGTCAGAGATTTTGAAAACAAATCAAAACGACTGGTTTCTTTTACTGAAAATTCCGATATTGACAGTCTGCTCAACGAGCTGGAAATAGTTAAAAGAGAACTTAAAAATTCTGTCAACTTAATCAATAAAAAGAAAAAAAAGTTGACCAGGCAACGGAACGCATATATTATCTTTTTCTTTATTTTGTGGGTTATTCTTTATCTTTATTACAGCCGTGGACTATTATCAAAAAAAGACAAAACCTGATTTTGGAGGAAAATACACTTGTACCTTTCACACTATAATTTTACCGAGAAGCCTTTTCAGATTACAACTGATCCAAAATTCATCTGGCTGGGTGAAAAGCACTTAGAAGCCCTTTCCACTTTGAAGTACGGGATTGTGGAGAATAAAGGTTTTCTTCTCCTTACCGGAGATGTAGGTACAGGGAAAACCATACTGATAAATTCCCTTGTAAGCAAACTCGATATTGAAGCCATCATTGCAACGATTCCCGATCCTGATCTGGAAATCCTTGATTTTTTCAATTCTCTTTCAAACAGTTTCAAGATTAATAAAAAGTTTGAGAGCAAAGGGGACTTTCTTGTTCATCTAACAGATTTTCTGCACAAAGCACACGCTGAAAATCAAAACGTTCTATTGATAATAGATGAGGCTCAGAGACTTAACCATAAACTCCTTGAAGAGATTCGGCTTCTTTCAAATATTGAATTGTATAATAAAAAGCTTATAAATATTTTTTTTGTCGGGCAAAACGAATTTAACGATATTTTAATGGAGGAACAAAACAGGGCCGTAAGGCAGAGAATTACTTTAAGATACAACATCGATCCATTAACGGAAAGTGAAACCGGAGAATTTGTAAAACATCGTCTTGCAGTAGCAGGGGCAAAGGAGAGTATCTTCAGCGCAAGTGCAATCCATGAAATCCACTTATTTTCTAGCGGCTATCCTCGTCTTATCAATGTTATTTGTGACCATGCCTTGCTTACAGGCTATACCAAGGGAATTAAAAAAGTCAATGTAAAAATCATAAGAGAATGTGCTGAAGAACTTAAAATTCCCGTTACGGAAAGAAAACTCGAAACATCAAAAACCAGAATTGAGAACAGCGATGATGATAAAGAAAAAGAACCCCCAAAAGATATAAATGAAAAGATAGACAATACTAACAAAAAATCACCGCCAATGATAAAGATGGGTTATATCATCGCTGCTGCATTGTTGCTTCTCATTACTGCATACCTTATAAACAGCTTAACATCAAAAAGTTCGCCGAATTGGTCAGCTGAAGAGCTGACCACAAGGAAATATAAAGATTCTCTACAGCAGGAAAAACGTACCTTAAGTGCCGAAATGGAGGAAGCAAACAAAGTCGAGATAATACCTGCCGACAGCGGTAACGATAAGGAAAAGGCTCTGACAAACAAGGAGAAATTCCTGCCTTCTCCGGATCAAAATATTATAATCTATTTCAAACACAATTCCAATGAGCTTACTGATGAGGCATTTAAAACTCTTCATCAAATTGCTAAATATATGATTCATAACCCTGAAGCAACAATAACTATTAAAGGGTATACCGATTCAACCGGTCATTACCGATACAACGTCAACATGTCCAAATTCCGGGCAAATATTATCAAA
>JAUWOH010000482.1 GCA_030612225.1 Desulfobacteraceae bacterium | reverse complement strand
AGGAAAATCGAAGAAAAAGGTGTCCTTGAGCTGGACAATGCGATAAAAAAGATAATTAAAGAAAGTTTAAGGACTAAAATTTTAAAGACCATAAGCGATCCAAACATTGCATATATCCTTATGATGATCGGCCTTGCAGGTATTTATTTTGAGCTTTCCCATCCGGGTGCAATTTTTCCCGGAGTTGTCGGAGGAATTGCGATTATTTTAGCATTTTTCGCAATGCAGACCCTTCCCGTCAATTATGCAGGAATTCTCCTTATCATCCTTGCCATCATTTTTTTCATAATGGAAATGAAGATTACAAGTTACGGGCTCTTAAGCATTGCAGGAATTGTGTCGCTTTTACTCGGTTCACTTATGCTGTTTAAGGGAAATACTCCTGAGATGAATTTGTCGTTGCAAGTCCTGATACCTACACTGGTGACAGTTTCGGGCTTTTTTGTTGCTGTAGCAGCCCTGGTCTTTAAATCACAGACATCAAAGCCAAAAACTGGAATAGCAGGCCTTGTGGGGGAAATAGGTATTGTAAAACAAGCTGTTAAACTAGAAGGTAAAGTCTTTGTTCATGGCGAGTTATGGAATGCTACATCTAAAGTTGTGATAAAGAAAGATGCAAAAGTACGGGTAGTAAATGTGGTTAATCTCGTTTTGGAGGTTGAACCGGTTAACCACTCAACCACTTTAACTACTTAAAGGAGGTTATTATGACGCTTTATCCGATAATCGCAATAATAGTTCTTGTTATTTTTTTCCTTTCCGCAGCAATACGCATACTTAATGAATATGAACGTGGTGTTATATTCAGGCTGGGGCGCGTTATCGCTTCAAAAGGACCGGGTTTGATCATATTGATTCCGATAGTTGATAAAATGGTAAAAGTCAGTTTGCGCCTTGTTGCCATGGATGTTGATCCGCAGGATGTTATTACAAGGGACAATGTTTCAGTAAAGGTGAATGCCGTTATATATTTCAGGGTGATTGATCCGGTTAAGGCTATCGTTGAGGTGGAAAACTATAGTTATGCCATGTCACAGCTTGCCCAGACAACTTTACGGAGCGTTTGCGGACAGGCAGAGCTGGATGAGCTTCTTTCCGCTAGAGAAAAGATTAATACCGAGCTTCAGGAAATACTTGACACCCATACTGATCCGTGGGGCATAAAGGTTGCAACCGTTGAGCTCAAGCATATTGATCTTCCACAGGAAATGCAAAGGTCAATGGCAAAACAGGCCGAGGCGGAAAGAGAACGTCGTGCTAAAGTGATTAATGCACAAGGAGAATACCAGGCAGCGACAAAACTTGCCGAGGCGGCAAAGATTATCCAGGATCATCCGGTTGCCCTTCAACTAAGATATCTTCAGACAATGCGCGAAATGTCCGCTGAGCAGAATACGACAACCATTTTTCCATTCCCAATGGATCTTTTCAGACCGCTTTTAGAGTCCATGGGTAAAAAGGACAAAGAATAATAATCTAAAAGTTGGTTGTCTTTAGATATTGACATGATGAGAAAAAACAGTCTATAAAATACAGTTTTATCGCAATATTGATGGTCTCGTAAAAAAGTCAAAAAGCCACTTTTTACGAAACGTTTTAAGTTTTAGGATTTAAGTTTTAAGCCTCTGTTAAAACAAACAATATCATTAACCTAAAACATAACACTCAAAACCTGATGGATTCGATTTTTTACGAATTCATCAATATTAATTTGACGAAAATATTGGTTTTTAACTATTAGCGGCCGGGGGCTTTAACGCCCCCGCTCGTGCTTTTCTGCAAAGATACCTTTGCAAAAAGAAGGAAAGGAGATTTATCGCTCATGGCTAAAAAAGAAAAATCATTGGATAAGATGACAGTAAAGGCACTCAGAGAAATTGCAAAAGAGATACCTGAAATTACCGGGGTACACGGAATGAATAAAGCTGAATTGCTTGATGCTGTTGAAAAGGCAAAAGTAAGCGTGGAGACTTCAAAAGAGAAAGCAGAGGCCCCAAAAGAGAAAGCAGAGTCTCCAAAAAAGAAAGAAGAGACTCCAAAAGAGAAAGAAGAGACTACAAAAAATAAACAAGA
>JAUWOH010000004.1 GCA_030612225.1 Desulfobacteraceae bacterium | reverse complement strand
AAGAAACTGAAGCAATCCGGAGATAATCTAAATGGGGAAATGTGTAAACCATCCTGACAGAGAAACCAGCTATTTATGCATGAAGCAGAATATATATATGTGCGAGGAATGCATTAAATGCCGCGATCCGGAAATTTACTGTAAATATCGTCCTTCCTGTCCCATAAACTTTATATCTAAAAAAGGGGTCGAAGGCTGGATTGGCGAAGAAAAGAAGGTTGCAGAAGAAATAGAAACAGCCACTGTTTTATTTGAACCGGACAAAAAAGAAATAACCGTGCCAAAAGGATCTACCCTGCTTGATGCTGCCCGGGGTACGGATATACACATTAATGCCTCATGCAACGGAAAGGGGGCGTGTGGAAAATGTAAACTAATCATAGAATCAGGACAATTTGAAACTGATGATACACCCTTGCTGAGTGATACGGAAAAAGAAAAAAATTATGTCCTTGCCTGTTTAACCAAAGTCAAAGGAGATATTACAGCAAAAATTCCCGAGGAGTCCATAGAAAAACAATTAAAAGTTGCAGGCATGGGAGAAGATGCAACTAAGAAGCTTAAAGGCTTTGTAACAGAGATCGAACCGATGCTGGTAAATTATTCACTGGAGCTCAATCCGCCAACACTGGATGATTCGGTCAGTGATCTCGACAGACTCAATCGGGGATTGAAAAAAGCAGGCTGCGATGTCAGCCGTTTAAGTGTCGGACTGAAAGTAATGCGACAACTGGCTGCAACTATGAGAGAAGACGGTTGGAAGGTTACAGCTTCCGTGCTTCATAAAAAATGTTCATCCGAAGTTTTGAGAGTTGCCTCCGGAAACGGCTTAAAAAGATCTCTCGGGCTGGCAATCGATCTCGGGACGACATCTATTGTAGTGTATGTCGTAGATATGGCCGACGGAACAATTTTATCTGCTACATCGGGACATAATCGACAGGCTGCCTGTGGCGACGATGTAATAAACCGTATTGTCTGTGCTGAAAAAGACGGGGTGAAAAAATTAAGCGGCATGTCCCTTAGAACCATCAACAATCTTATCGGCGAAGCAATGGGCGGCCTGGAAGATGATTTCAAAAAGATCGAAAATGTTGTGATTTCCGGTAACACAACCATGACCCATCTCCTTCTTGGCATTGAACCGAAATATATCAGGCGTGAGCCGTATATTCCTGCGGTTTCGGAATTTCCCATTTTAAAAGCAGGAAACATAGGTATTAAGGCCAATCCTGCTGCCGCCGTTTTTATAATGCCGGGACCTGCCAGTTACGTGGGTGGCGATATTGTATCCGGCCTGCTGTATACAGGATTTCACAGGGAAGAGCCTTTAACCCTTTTTATTGATGTGGGCACAAACGGTGAAATTGTTCTTGGTAATAAGGACTGGCTCATGACCGCTTCCTGCTCGGCGGGCCCAGCCTTTGAAGGCGGTGGCATAAGATGGGGTATGCGTGCTGAAGAAGGGGCCATCGAAAAAGTATCAATAAACCCGGAAACACTGGTGCCGGAATTTTCCACAGTGGGAGATTTACTTCCACGTGGCATTTGCGGATCAGGGATGATCGACCTGATTTCGGAAATGCTTAAAACCGGTATTATAGGCCCCAACGGCAAGTTTAAACTCGAATCTGATCACCCAAGGATGAAAAAGTATAACGGGGAAGGATCTTATGTTCTGGAATTTGCTAAAAACACGGCAATGGATGAAGACATCGTTTTTACCGAAACAGATATAAACAGTCTTGTTTTGAGTAAGGGCGCTGTATATGCTGGCTTCTCCGTGCTGCTCAACGAGGCGAGCATGGACTTTTCCATGGTTGACCGCATCATAATCACCGGTGGTTTCGGACAGTACCTGGATATTGAAAGAGCTATAAGCATCGGTCTTTTGCCGGATTTAGACCGTGACAAGTTTTCCTATCTTGGCAACAGTTCGATTGCTGGTGCATACATGGCGCTTTTGTCAAACGATTATCGAAAAGAGGCAATAGAAATCTCAAATAGCATGACGTATATCGACTTTTCAAGCAACAGCAAATTCATGGATGAGTTTACATCAGCCCTTTTTCTGCCACACACAAACATGGATGCGTTTCCAAGCGTTAAAGTAGGAGAGTAAAATCAGCCCCCACCGGTAGAACCGATGGGGGCTGATTTATAGTCTTTTGCTCAAGTTTCGCACCCCTTATCTATAGCGAAGCCTTAATTCCTGAAGAGTTGATTCGTATCGAATAAGTGAATCGAGACGGCTATATCACCTTCCAGAAAATAATATAACCGTCTCGATTCACATTTGATCTTATATCTTACACGCCATCAGGGCATCACTTATTGCAAAATAGGGGTGCGAAACTTTAGTCTTTTATTAACGCCGTCAAATTTGCAGAACAGATCAAAAGTTGTTAACAGTAGATGAACATGCAGAAAAAGGATGGGCAATTCAAATGAAAATCAGGAATCTTAAACATCACGTAAATTGGGAAAACGCTTGGAAAGAAATGAGACAGGAGCGGATGAAAAAACCGAAAGTCAGCTATGACGACGAGTTTTTTAAGAAAAGTGCCAAAGATTTTTCTGAGCGAATCAAATTGAATAATTACGAATTTGGAAGAAAAACAACCGAAATACTGGATGAAGTAATAGATGATAATTTTGAAGTTTTAGAAATTGGTACAGGGCCTGGGACATTAACAATACCTCTGGCGAAAAAGGTTAAAAAAATTACAGGTATTGAATTCGCTGAAAGAAATATTAAGAATTTAAAGTCAAATTTGAAAGAACAAAATCTGTCAAATGTGGAAATAGTTAATAAAAAATGGGAAAAAATTGAAGATAATGAAATCAAGGAAAAATTAGATCTGGTTATATGCTCTCATTTCCTCTGGCAAATAAAGGATGTTGATTCGCTATTAAAGAGAATGGAGAACGCTTCGAAAAGATATTGTTCAATAATACAGCCTTGCGGAAGAGATGAAACAGTCAAAGAAATATTTGAGAAGATAAGTAATCAAAGTTACACAGGGCAGTTTGAGCCGGATGCTGATTATTTTGCATATGTAATTTTACGCGAATGGGGAAGACTGGTAAATGTTAAATACTTTGACTACACTTTCGAAAGGAACATGGAAGAACAGGTAAGAAATATAGCAAGCTTTATCGGACGATTTTATGAAGTTGATGCTGTACTTGAAAAAAGAATAAAAAATTATTTGTTGGAAGTATCCGAAGACGGGATCTATAGAGAAGAAAACCAAGCCGCTGTTCTGTGGTGGCAACCTGAAAAATAAGAGAGCCTGTTTCAAATTATTTTTTTAGGTAAATGGAGATTGGACCATAGCAACATATTGAGAGAATATATAAAACGTTAAAAATATGCGTTAATATAAAAAGCATTCACCATCTTTTACCCTGATTGTCCTTGATGAATAAGCACACATGTCCTGATTGTGGGTCACCATAATAATTGTCTGATCATCATTAAGCTCTTTTAAAAGGTTCATAACTTCAATTGCAGTCTCACTGTCAAGGTTGCCCGTGGGTTCGTCCGCAAGAAGTATGGGAGGATTGTTGACAATGGCCCTTGCGATGGCAACCCGTTCCTGCTCTCCTCCGGACAATTGATCAGGCAGTCGATTTACCTTTTCCTGCAGGCCAACTTTCTTTAATACGTTCATCGCCATCTCTTTTTTCTTCCCTTTCTTTATTCCGGTTATGGCCATGGGAAGTTTCACGTTTTCCAGCACAGTCAAATATGGAATGAGCTGAAAAGATTGAAAGATAATGCCGATATATTCACTTCTGAAATCAGCCCTCTGCTCGCTGGAAAGGCTATAAATGTCAAGGGTGTCCACAAAGACATTGCCCCTTGTGGGATGATTAAGCCCCCCGATGATGGAAAGCAGGGTGCTCTTGCCGGAGCCCGACTGGCCCATAATACTCACAAACTCTCCATCATCGATAAAAAAGTCCATATTCCTGATCGCTTTGACAGCAACGTCTTTGCTCAGGTAGTCCTTGCCTACCTCTTTAATTTCGATAAGATGCCGATTATCAGTCATGACTCATTTTCCTATAATACTCTCAGAGCTTCGCTCGGATCCAGGTTGCTCGCCTTACGCGCGGGATAAAGGCTTGCCGCAAGGCTCAGAGAAACCGAAAGCAAAAGCGAAATAATGCCAAGAGAGATATTTATGCCGGCAAATACTCCCCCCTCTAATACAAAAGGCAGCGTTGCCCACGCTATCGTGCTTCCGCCAAAAAAGCCTAAAAAGCCTCCAACCAGCCCGACGATCAAGGCCTCAAGTAGTATGATCTGCATAACATGGCCGCGCCTGAATCCTATGGCTCTGAATATCCCTATTTCGCGTGTTCTTTCACTGACAGAACCCATCATTGTAACAAAGACAAGCAAAGAGCCTATGAATATCACCAGGACTGAAATACCCAGGCTGAAAGACTTGAACAGCTCAATTGACTGCATCTTTGACATAACCGCCTGTTTAAGGGCAGTGACCTTTGCATCGGGGAATTTTTCGGCAATCTGCAGAGTCATTTCGTTTATCGGGCAGCCCTGGCAAAAGGCGGCTATCTCAACCATTGATACTTTTCCCTCTTTTCCCAGGACTTTCTGGCTTTCATGCAGGTCTGCAATGATAACATTATCCTCGGAAGCCCCTGTAGGTTGAAGCACTGCTTTAACCACAAAATTTCGGCCTGAAAGTATCATATTATCACCTGTCGATAGATCAAAAGAAGATGCCACCTGAGAGCCTAAAAGAACCTCATTGGCCTGTTTCGGGAGATAACCGTCAAATTGCCACCATGTCTTTAAGGCTATTTCCTGCTCAAAATCGACTCCCATAAGAAGGACATCCCGGCCTTTTACCTTTACCGCTCCTATGACCTTTGGAGCTATGATGCCAATGTTTTTGCTGTTCTTTATTTTGCGTATATCGTTTATTTTTTTTTCATCGAATTCTCTAACCTTATAATTTACTCCGCCAACATTGATCCCGCCGTAGCTTAATGAAAGATTTTCATTTCGGGGCGTCATAACGATATTTGCTCCGAACTGGTTAAGCCTTTTCTCAATATCCATTGACATACTCTCCGTGATGGAAAGAAGGGTTACGACAGTAGCAATGCCTATTACCAGGCCCATAACCAGAAAGATCATTTTACCTTTGCGGCGTTTCAGATTGTTGAGAGAGATATTATAAAGCTTCAAGTTTTTTCTCCTCCTTCAAGATAGTCACTCTTTGCCTGTGGTTGACTCTATTTAAAAGTGTGGGTTTAAGTCCGTTCTTGGCAAAAAAGGAAGAGAATATTACTACTTCAACCTCTTGTCGATCAAAGGTGATTATAAGCCTTTTTCCTCCTTTGTCGGTGACTGCCTCTACAACACCTTCAGTCTCAAGTATTCCTGTAACTATCTCATTTGGCCATGACGCAGAGCTTTCCAACCTGTAAATAGCGTCGTCGAGGTTTCTTTCGGCAATATAAGCTATCGTCCCTGGCAATACAACAAAGCCCATGGCACCCATAATGCAGATTGACACAATCGTGGAAATGACGCCAAAGCTTATCCCGCGTTTTTTCATACCCAGGACTTTTTCACGTTTTTTTCTGTATTTTTCCGTATCGTAGGCCATAATCTCCCACCCGATTCTACCTAATAGATTTTCAGATCATTCATTTCACAAGGATAGAGGAAAAAATCCGGGCAAAGCATACTGGGAGTATGTTGTCGAGAATTTTAACCGATAATGCTAAAGGTTCACTAAAGTGCCAAAATTTGAGTCTGACGTCCCGCCGCTGGCGGGAGACAAATAAGCGCAGACTTCGAAAGGAGACGTTTTGAAATTGGCTCTAACTACTGCTTTTTATACTTGCAATACCAGCTGTTTTCGTTGATATCTTTCATCTCAATCACCAGGTTTTTGCCTATGATTTTTCTATTTAAAGGCGCCGGATTACAGCCGCCTTTGATTTCGTTGATTCTTGTTGACGCAAATCTTCTGCCGCAGTTGGTGCAGACCATAAAGTCACCCTCCTGGACATAGCCCTTACCTGAACGATAACAGACATCACAGGCATCTATTGCCGCACGGATTACTCCATCACTGCTTTTCAAGACAAAAAAAGATACCATGATATCGTCATCGGCCTTTACATTAAAATAATGGGCCTTCCCGTCATCCACATCGGCTATCGGTATATTTAACATATCGCTTGAGGGAGACAGTTTCTTGATTTTTGAACCCCAGAGAGAAAAGGCGTTGGGGATCATGGTTAGAGAAATTAAAAGAATTAATATTGTGATTATGGCTGTTTTCTTCATTCGTAGACCTCTTGATGGTTAAAAAAGTTATTATATATTTGAAACACAACTATAAAGACCACGTGTGAAAGCACGAAGTTGAATGGTGTCTTATTTTGAATATGTTAAGGCAGTTTAAGGTCTTACCTGGGACCAGCATCAGCAACCTTCGCCGCAATGAGCTATTCTCGGAATCACAAACCTTTTCATAGTCATCACCTCCTCTTATATTCTCATCTCTTTAAATAATATCAGTTAAATATTTGGAATAAAGTGTTTCGTAAATTGCGGTTGAAGCCTCTTTCCAGACCTTTCGCACCAGACAACTACTCGATCTTTCGCATGAATCGACTTCTTGAATACATCCAGTTAGATCGATTCCTCCTTCAAGCACTATGACAATTTCACCTACGGTGATCTCATCCGGCGGTCTTGACAACATGTGCCCACCCCTGGGCCCGCGAACACTCATGATTAAGCCGGACTTTTTAAGTGGAATAATCAATTGCTCAAGGTATTTCACGGAGACATCCTGGCGTTTTGCTATGCTCCCGATTTGAACAGGTCCCTCATCATAGTGTTTGGCAAGATCCGCCATCATCCTGGTCCCGTAACGGCTTCGTGTCGATAATTTCATACCGGTTCCCCGACCTGCCCTTTTTTCATGTACCTTAGCTTTTCTTCCGGTTCAATCAAATGTAATGGACACATAAGACACACGAGGTCTAAAGTGTCGTCAGCCACTTGATTTTCAACAAATTGCATCGCTCACTCCTTTCATTACCGGAATGTTATATAGCATTCTATTCTATACTATTTAAGTATAGATTAATGACTGTTGAATATGTTGTCAAGGATTAATTTCAGATCTCGTAAAATGTTAGAAAAATAGGTCTTTTTTTTGGACATTATCAGGCGTAGTGAAGCCTTTTCGGAGCATAGGTTTCAGGTGTCGGGTGTCAGGTTGCAGGCTGGCTTTCGCTTTTTTACTACTGACACCCGACACCTGAAGCTTGAGTGCAGTGTCCAATTATTATGCAATCCTGCGTCACATAAGGGCTCGCCGCGATATTTTGATGATTGATGACGAGGTCTGAATTTACGATTGTGAATAAATTTTTGCGCGAACCCTTAGAGGCGGTCAGGCAATCGGTTTATTGAAAAGGATTGGTTATGGAAAAAACAATTTGAAAACTGCTGAAGGGTGTACTTTTATGCCTTATTTCGTAACCGGAAAGCCCTTTGAGCGCCAACCTTTTATACCCTGAGCCATATTATAGACACAGCTAAATCCCATGTTTCTGATCAGATTCAGGGTTTTCCCGGTACGATTACCTGTGCGGCAATAGATAAGATATGTTTTTGTCTTATCAAGTTTTTTTAATTCATCGGTGTACGTTTTGGAATAATAATCGAGCAAAATCGCCTTCTCAATATGACCGCTTTTGAATTCGCGCGGAGTCCTCACGTCAATGATGATAAAATCGGTGTTGTTCTTATGTTTGGCAATCAAATCTGAGGCTTCTTTAGGCGAGATAGTCTTAAGTACGCCTTCACCGGCAATAGAGTACGTTTGAACCAAAAATAAAATTAACAGAAGGCATAATGATGTTTTGACGGGAACCAATAACTTCTTCATAGCTTTTGCTCCTAAAACCTTGATTACTCGACCATGGCATAAAGCAGGTTTACATCACTGATTATTACAATATAATGACAGCGTTCCGTTTTCTTATGCTTTCTTGCTTTCCTGTGAATCAACTGTCATAGCGCCTGGAAAAATCTTTAAAATCCGCAGGTGTAAATAGTTCGGCAAACCTTTCGCCTCGTTTGCTGTTACTCTTATAGAAAGTGATGCAGTTCTTGACGATGTCGAGCACTTTATCTGCGTTGTAAATTCCGGGCAGTTTTTTTGCAAGTTGCGGGTGTCTGCCAAGTTTCCCCCCTAGCTGCACTTTGAAGCCTTTTTTATCTGCTTTAATGGTGCTGGTAGGACATGCCTCAATGCATTTACCGCAGGCAAGGCACAGGTCATAATCGATATCCGGCCTGCTCTTTTCTTTTTGCAATGTAATAGCTTTTTCCCTGCACTCATCGACACATGCTTCGCACAATGTGCAGACCTCGTTCGTCAAGACGGGAAGGCTGGCCCCGATGATTCCAATATCTTTAATTTGTGGCTGGGAACAGGCATTAGGGCAGTCTGCAAGTGTAACCCTGAACTCATGATGGAACTTGAGATCCCCTTTAACTTGCTGTTTAAGAAAACCGAGCAGGTCTTCTTTTTTAAGAAGCTTTGCAATTCGTTCAAGCAATTTGTCACCGCTGTTTGCCCTGTTCGGACATCCGCTTGCCCCAAAACATGTATCGAGCTGATACCCCTTTATTTCAGAACTCATATTGGATAGAAAACGGGCCTGTGTCGCTTTGACATCAGCAAGAGATACAGCTTTTTTACCAGCCTTCGCTGCTTCATTTTCAATGCGTGACCGCACCTTCTTTCTAACAAAAAAAGGTACCTTTTTTACGGCCGCTTCAGCCTCTGAAGTCCATTTCATATTTTTTTTATCCGAGCTGTTTCAACAATCAAATAATCTATTTTAAAATATCTATAACCTCTTTACATTGATTTAAGTCAATAATAGAATAAATTAAGAAAAATGATAAATAAGGGGTTTTTATAAAAAGAAAATTTTATTATAGAATACAGAATCTGCGAAGGGTCAAAAAGAGGCCGCCCGGGGCCAGTCGGGCAAGATCCCGGTTGTCAGGCTTTTCACCGTCCAGCAGTCTTGGCAGAATCAGGTCAAATGTGGTTGTAAGAGATTAGCCCCTTTCAGGGAAAAACCAAAAACCTGACCCATTGGACCGGGATTTTATTAAATACTTCTTTGCGGTTTTTTCGCGTCCCTTAGGTCCTGTTTTTTGGAAGGGTGAAGAAAAAGGTGCTGGATACACCCTCTATGCTTTCGGCCCAGATCCTGCCGCCATGAGCTTCGATAATGGCCTTGGAGATGGCTAGCCCAAGGCCGGTTCCTTCAATCTGGCCGTCACGCCCGGAAGGAACGGTTGAAAATTTATCAAAAATGATTTCAAGATTCTTCTTTGAAATGCCGATCCCACAGTCTTTGACAGCCACTGTGACAGATTCCTGATCTGCCTGGATGCTTATATAAATCGTAGTCTCCGGATCTGAAAATTTGATTGCGTTTTCAATAAGGTTGACGAGGACCTGTTCGATACGTTCCAGATCAAACTTCACAATCACATCTCCGGGATTTTCGCAGGTAATAGTGATTTGCTTTTCAACAGCCAGAGGGCTTATGATTTCTATAACCTCCTGAATGAGTGTGGTTAGATTTTCCTCCTCAAAAGACCACTCTATTTTACGGGCCTCTATCTTGGTAAAATCGAACAGATCTGAAACCAGATTAATGAGCCGGGCCAGGTTCTTGTCAATAATCGCAAGATAGCTTCGGTTATCTTCCTTTTGAACCGTCCGGTTGAGATAATCGATGCCTCCCCTTATTACAGTCAGCGGAGACCTAAGTTCGTGGGACATGTTTGCGAGAAAGTCGGATTTGAGTTTGTCCAAAGTCTTGAGCTCTTCATTGGCCTCGGAAAGCTCAATGGTCGACTGGGTGACTCTCTCTTTGAGGATGTCCCGGCCCCTGGAAATTCTTTCGGCCATGGTATTAAATGCGGTTCCAAGATTTTCGAATTCATCGCCGGTGTGTATAGCGACCCTTGCATCCAGGTTTCCTGCGCCTATCTCAGAGGTCATCTTTTCTATGTCTTTTAAAGGTGTTATCACCATGCGGCGCATCAGAAAAAACAGGGTGATAGTAACAAGGCAGATTAGAACAACTCCTGAAATAGCCAGCTTTATCTGGTTCGTTTTTACCGTGGCTTGCATTTCGTTAATGGGCAGGATGATACTGAGTCCTCCCCTGATGCCGCTTTTAGACACCTCGCCGGCATGGTGACACTCAAGGCATGCTTTTTCCAGATAAAGGGGCACCATATAACGAAGATTATGATCCTCGCTATGAATATCGAATTTAACCGTTTCGGCCAAACCTTCTTTAGTAAATTTGATCAGGGACTCCCTTTCAAAATCATCCGATCTGTTTTCCGGGTTCAGGGGGGCAAGGCTGGCCAGGCGAAACCTGTAAAGGTCCTGCCTGGTCGAATACTGGGAAAGTTTTCTGGTTGCCATTGATGGGGTGAATCGCTGAAACCATCCTCTTGATGTTTCAAGCCTGTCGTCAAAAAAACAATTGATATCTTGAGCCCCTTTGCTGTCTCTCGGCACCATAACGCCGCCGCAGTCAGAAATCCACTGCCGGGTCAGGATAATCTGCTTTGATAGAATTCGGGCCTGGTTAATTGCTTGTTCCGTGGCCTGTTTCTCATTTTGGATGCCTGCCCAGGTAAAAATAACCCCAAGAGTCGGGATAATGATCAGGATAATACTTAAAAGAAATTTTACCTGTAACGAAAAACGGATATTCTTCACTTTTAACCTCGTCAACAATTATTTTGCCGTTGGGAATCAGGAAATATGATTACCAGATTCGATGGAAGGAGTCAAATTGCCTTGGGGCTTCGTGCAATTTGTTTTCAGGCAGATTTTTTACTTTGAACCCTTGAATTGAAATTCCAAGGCTTTTCCCCGTTTATTGCAGGCGACGATGCAGTCACCGCAGTTGTCGCACCCGGTTTCTATAACGTCCCCCAGGAGCTTGGGGTCAAGGGAGAGAAAACAAGCTTGACGGCAGGGATCCATGTCTTTTTTGCATAAACACTTGCCTTACTGGAATCCAACCTTCAGCCTGCGGAAATTGGCAAGCTTGGCCCCGATCAGCAAAACGGATTGGGGCAGATGTAACGGCACCACAGCCGTCTGCGGGCGACAAATTCAATAAGAAGAATAATAAATAGAAAGAGTATGGATATTTAATCAAGCACCCTTTTTCATGGGGCTATAGTTTTTGAAAACCGACAAACAGATAGCACAAAAAAATGTAAGTGTGCCGTTAAATATGTAACGAACATGTAACCTTATTACTAAAGTCTTGCACTTAAGTCGTAATGGTGGCAATCTGTCTTTAATGGCAGAAAAAAATATTTTTCTTTTCAGGCTTTTCTTGGTTAGGTTTTTATGACGAGAACCAGTCGAAAAATACAAAACAGCATCCTTATCATCGATGATGATAAGGATATTGTACAGACCATAAAAGGAAATCTTGAACTTGACGGCTACGAGGTATTGGCCGCCTTTGACGGCCGCACAGGGATTCATATGGCAAGATCAAACAGACCCGATCTTGTTATTCTCGATTTGAACCTTCCGGATATCGACGGGATCAAGACCTGTGAAATCATGCGCCGGGAACACGATTTTCCCATTATCATGCTCACCGCCCGGGACGGCATTTCGGACAAGGTACTGGGCCTGGAATGCGGGGCCGACGACTATATTGTTAAGCCGTTTAATTTTCTTGAACTTTCAGCCCGGATCAAATCCATTTTTAAAAGAGTTGAAAGAAGCCTGGTTAATGATCAATATGGGGTTAAGGACCTGGAGATAAATTTTAAATCCAGAAATATCTCTGTGCGGGGAGAAGAGATTTCGCTGACCAAGACCGAGTTCGAGCTGCTGGAACTTTTCATTTCCTATCCAGAGGAGGCCCTTTCCAGGGAATTTATCCAAAAACAGCTATGGCAGGACTCCCAGCTGTATAAATACAGCCGTACCGTAGACGTCCATGTGCAGCGGCTCAGAAAGAAGATTGAAAAAACAGTTGAAAATCCGGAATATATCGTTACAGTTGCCGGTGTGGGTTATAAATTTCTGGCTGGTTAGAAAAAAATGGTGAAGCTCAAATTGAAAACGAGTCAATGGATCGTTGATGAAAATGATCGCATCATCATGGAGAAGGGCAGGATGGAAATCCTGGAGAATATTAAAAAGACCGGCTACATTAATCAGGCTGCAAAAATTATGAAAATGTCTTACAAGGGGGTCTGGAGCAAAATAAAAGCAACGGAAAAACATCTTAATGCCGATATCGTGCACACGGATAAAAAAGATGGCATGCGTTTGTCCGCAGCATCCCCAAAATGGAAATTTTCAGGGCTGAGATGTCCATAGAGCCTTTATGTAAAAAATGATGAACAATTGCTGAATTTTTAATAGTGCATTTCAATCTTATCTCGGTCACTGGATCCGGCCACAGGCAAGCAGCTTTATAGCTGTTACATCTTTTACAGAAACGTTGCTTGACTGTTATAGAAAGCTATTTTACCTTAGCTCTAACTTGCTCGTTAAAATTGTTTATTATTTCTCCCGTATAATCAAGGAGTTTTTCATGACTTCAGCGGCGAATTCAAAATCAGACGGTGGTAAAAAAGGCCGGTGGTTCGGGGCCCAGTGGTTCGGGGCTCATAGAAAAGGCTGGTGGTTCGGAGCAGGTATCGGCATTGTTTTAACGATAATGATGGTGCTGGCATCCGGTTTTATGATTGAAACCACCAATACCGACACCTTTTGCGTCAGTTGTCACATCATGACACCTTTCCGAACGTCATGGCAGGATTCAGTTCACGGCGGCCAGAATCCCCAGGGCTTTGCTGCCCAGTGCGTCGATTGCCACTTACCCCACGGCGACTTTTTCCAGTTTTTAACGGTTAAAGCCATAACAGGCACTAGCGATCTCATACACAACCTGTATATTGATCCTGTTACTTACGACTGGGCCGCCGCGTCGGAAAAAAACCGCTTAAAATTTACTTTTGACAATGCCTGCCGCCGCTGCCATCATGTTTTGATACCACCGGGGATAAAACGGGGCGGATTTATCGCACACCGGGCATATTTGCGGGGTGAAACGAAAAAGCGATGCGCCGAATGCCATCCCCGTGTTGGTCATAAGAATATGATAGAGGCTGCTGATAAATATTTTAAAAAAAATGTCTAACGAATTCATTTTAAAACATAAACAAGTAAACTATTTAGTTGAAAGGAGGATCATATGAGGCGGTCGTTTGGCAAGATGTCGTTTGGCAAGATAGGGATCGTCTGTGCAGCCTTGCTGCTGGTTGGACTGGTAATCGGCGTATGGGCACAATCACAGAATCTCAACCTCGCAGCAAAGGAAATAGTAATCAAGAGGGGCTTCACCAAGGAGGCTTTAAGCTGCATTGAATGCCATGGCAAGAAGATGCCCGGCATTATGGAAGGCTGGCGGGCCAGCAGAATGAGCCATGCCGGTATTTCATGCTACGATTGCCATGTGGTGGAAAAATCATCACCCATGGCCAGCCAGTGCGAAGGCGTTAAAGGAACCGATATCTTTATCTCTCCCATGGTTTCATCAAAGACCTGCTCGCGTTGTCATCCCCAGGAAGTTGAGCAATTTCTTAGAAGCGGCCACGCAAGCCTCGCCAGCAAAGCTGTGATGGATCCGACAAAGTTAAATGGGAAGCTACTGGGCTTAATGTACTATCATGAGGGAGCCGGGTTTATGAGCGATAAAAAACCCACCCTCGACGGACTTACTCCTAAGGGGATGCCTGCTTATAACCGTGCGGCCAGAGCCTCCGGTTGTCAGATGTGCCACGGTACCAAGGTAGAGTTAGGCCCTGACAACAAACCGATCAATCTAACCTGGCCTGGCGGAGTAGGGACCCGTTATCCGGATGGTTCCATAGGTACCTGTACAGTATGCCATACCCGGCACAGGTTTTCCGTTTCCGATGCCAGAAAACCTGAGGCTTGCGGTGCCTGCCATTTGGGGCCGGACCATCCGAATATTGAAATCTATATGGAAAGCAAACATGGGCAAAATTACCTGGTCCATGGTGATGAATGGAATTACGACAGCCCGCCGGGAGCATGGGAACCTGGAGACTATTTGGCACCCACTTGTGCTACATGTCATATGAGCGGAATAGGAGACCTCGCTACCACACATAGTGTCAACGACCGATTAAAATGGGATCTGGTACATAAGAAAAGTGTTATCCGCAGCGGAGAGCGTGGCAATGGCGAAAAAGGCGAGAAGTTGATGCGAAAGGTTTGCGCTAACTGTCATGGTAAGACTCATACCGACGTGCAGAGAGATACCTTAGACGATGCGGTTGCACTGTACAACAAGTACTGGGACGGTGCTGTAAAAATGAAGGCGGAGCTGAATAAAAAAGGCCTGCTGAAAAAGAACCCCTGGAAGGATGGGTTTCAGGAACTCGAGTACTACCTGTGGCATCATACAGGCAGACGTGCACGCCAGGGCGCTGCAATGAATGCGCCTGATTATGCCCACTGGCACGGTTTTTTCCAGGTATTCCAGGTGTACTATGACATGGAAGCAATCTATAAATGGCGGATTAAAAACAACAAGATAGAGGAAATGAGTACGGTTATGAGTTCTGCTCCATATTAAGTTTTAGAGAGTTGACCTCATATTAAAAGGACGCCTCCTTTTAATCCCTCCTTACCATAGAAAATCCCCGCTTCTTAGCGGGGATTTTTTATTTTTCTTCCATTCGTCAAAAATAATCACCCTTCTATCATTACATCAGAAATTTCCCTCAATACAGGGATCTGAAAGCGGACACTGACCAGGGCTTTCCTATAATCGGTAAACCGTTGGCTTGCCGTCCAGATCGACATCAATGCCGATAGTATCACCGGTTTTAAATCCCAGCCGGTTGAATTCCTTTACGATTTCTTCATGCCGGTTCAGATGCCAATACACTGTCCATATTGGGTTGCGGACGGTATCGATACCGTAGGCGTCGTGACTGCATAGGTTGATCCTGACCTTGTCCTTGGAGATTAGTGTGTCGGCTTCCGACAAAAAGATGTCGATTTGATACAGGTTGTTGTGCAACACCTTGGAAAGTTCGGCTTGGAGCTCGGGCATTTCATCGAGATAGTGGTTGGCCACCTGGTAAAGCTCATCCGGGTTTTGAATCGTCAGGCCGAGGACGGCAAAGCGTTGATGGCGCAAGGCAAAGGCCTTGAAATCGGCTTCAAATGCCTTGATCGTTTCAATGATCTGTTCAATTTTCGGTTTAGGCCCACGGCATTCATGGACAAGATCTTCGCATTGGCTGATAATATCAATATAAAAGGTTTTGTTGTCCATCACATAAACAGGTCTTTCGCGGTAGTTGCGGCGTTTTCGAATTCGGCGGATACCGTCCAGCAGAATCGATCTTTCGCTTTCCTTTTGTTCCAAAATTTCGATATTTGAGATGTCTTTAGCTTGAACTACATGAATTTCACCATGGCTGGAAATGATATATTCGATTTCGCAGCGAAACCCCAGATGATTTTGGATATCCTGGGACAACCGCAGTAACCGTCTGTCATGGGGAGTCTTGGTAATATAAGGTTCGCTTTGGACTTTATGAATCCGGTCCCGGCAGTAGCCGAATTCCCAAAAATCACCAATCATTTTAGCCATAACGCTTGATCCGTTGACAAAGGGCATGACGATCACTCCCATTTCATCAAAGTCGATAACCGGGGCATGATTGAATTGCTGCTGCCGTTCAATGGTCAGGCGTTTGGTTGTTTTGGCAAGCTTTATAATCCGGTTGCGGGCATATTTGATTCCGCCGACATCGGCATAGGTTTCCAGGGAGTCAAAGGTACCACCCTTGAAAAGATTTTCTTGCGGGTGAGCACTGCGGACAATGACCTTATAGCTTTCTTTATGGTGGTCTAAAAAAACCGCTAATTCAGTGAAATCCTCACTCTTAAATTTTTCCGCTGGAAGGAAAATGAAACCGGGAACATCAAAGTTGCCCTCTTTCAACCGTTGGAGCAGTTTTGCCTTTTCAGGAATCTTCGATGTCATAATGAGTCTCTTTCAAATAAGGGTTTGGAGCCACTTTTGATGACGGTGGGCGGCATTTCTTCTTGACTTTTTATTGCCCAAACATTATCAATAAAACCGACCGATCATTCGGTTGATACCTATCTAAAAAGGTAACACATGTCAAAAAGAAATGCAATCCTTGCTGCAGCGGCCAGCCTTTTTTCCACAAACGGGTTCAAAGGCACTTCCATGGCCGAGTTGTCCCGAATAACCGGCGCGGCCGGCGGAACGATTTTTCATCATTTTAAAAATAAGGAAGATTTGTTTCTCAATATTTTAGGGGATTTGAAAGAGACAATATTGGCTAAATTCGAAAGTCACCTGGCGACCAGTCACTACAATAGCGGGTTGGCGATGGTCGAAGGTGTTGTCGCTTTTTATCTTCAACTGGCCGGGGACATGGAGGATCAATTTTTATTGCTGCACCGTCATTACCCTTATCAAATGGCGGTAACCAATTCCGTGTGTCGACAACACCTCGAAGCCATTTTCGACTGCCTGTTGGATATTTTTGAAAAAGGGATTGTTACCGGCCAGAAAGACGGAACCGTAAAAGCCATGCCGCCGCGCCACACGGCAATGGTTTTATTCGCCATGGTAGACGGCATTGTCCGCTTGAACACCTATCATCTATACAATGCCGGCTCACTGTACAATGATTTAATGACCGCATGCCGCAAAATCCTGACAACCGGGCAGGTGGCGGGATGATGTCGGGGAAATGGCACATATTATTTCCCTTCCTTGAATGGTTTCGGGGCTATCGCACGGGTCACCTTAAAGCGGACATTTTCTCTGGCCTTACCGTAGCTTTGGTATTGATTCCTCAATCCATGGCCTATGCCCAGCTGGCCGGATTGCCCTCTTATTACGGACTTTACGCATCGTTTTTGCCGCCGGTAATGGCAGCCCTTTTCGGCTCCAGCCGTCAAATGGCCACTGGGCCGGTGGCAATGGTATCCCTGCTGACGGCCGTGGCTTTGGAACCGCTGGCCACCTCGGGCGGCGAGGCTTATATCGCCTATGCAATCTTACTGGCGCTGATGGTCGGCGTATTCCAATTTGTGTTAGGTGTTCTTAAACTCGGCCTGGTGGTTAATTTTCTTTCCCATCCCGTGATTAACGGGTTTACCAATGCCGGCGCCATCATTATCGCTTCCGCCCAATTTTCCAAATTATTCGGCGTTCATGTGGATAAAGCCCAGCAGCATTATCAGACGGTTTTAGCGGTTTTCAAAGGGGCGCTTTACTATACCCATTGGCCGACCCTTTTCATGGGAATCCTGGCCTTTGTGCTTATGTATGGGCTAAAACGGATTTCGCCAAAAATACCGAGTATACTAATTGCGGTTGTTATTACGACGGTTATATCCTGGGCCGTTGGCTTTGAGCGGGATGTCAAGGTGAGCATTGACGCCATTGATTATCCTGAAGCAAAAGAGTTGATTGAACGGTTTAACCGTACCACCAAAGCGTTAACCGTATTGGCCAAGGACAGGGCCAGTGCTAACGTTGCTATTGATGTGGCAAAAAAAGACCTTGACGAAATCGGCCGGATTAACGCAAGCCACCATGCAGATATCATTGGCTATCGTATCAAGATGCTTCAGGACCGTGCCGGTGTTATTAGAGGACAAATCCGCAAAATGCGGCTTGAAGATGCCGGCAACGGTAAAGACCGCAGATTTTACGTCAAAAATAAATTACCGCCAAAGGTCCATGGTGATGGCCGTACCTGGCGTATCCGGATCGGTTTGCAGCCGCTAAGCATCGATGCCATACCACTTAAAAGCGGCGGCGATGTGGTCGGCACCATACCCGGTGGATTGCCCGCCCTGACCATACCAAAGTTTGATGCCGGTGTGGCATTAAAGCTTTTGCCGGCTACGATTATTATCGCTTTGCTAGGGTTTATGGAGGCCATTTCCGTTGCCCGCGCCATGGCCGCAAAAACCGGCCAACGCATCGACCCCAATCAGGAACTTATCGGCCAAGGACTGGCCAATATCTGCGGGGCAATGGGAAAGAGCTACCCCGTTGCCGGTTCCTTTTCCCGCTCAGCAGTGAATTTGCAGGCCGGAGCAGTTTCCGGCCTGTCTAATGTTTTCACCAGTCTGGCTGTTGTTGCCACCCTGTTTTTTTTTACACCGCTGCTTTATCACCTTCCCCAGTCGGTTTTGGCGGCAATTATTATGATGGCCGTAACCGGATTGATCAATGTAAAGGGTTTTGTTCATGCCGCAAAGGCCCAATGGTATGACGGTGTCATCTCCGTTATTACTTTTGTCTTCACCCTGGGTTTTGCACCCCATCTGGAAAAAGGCATATTTATCGGCGTGGGCCTGTCGCTGATGGTTTTTTTATATAAAAGTATGCGCCCCAAGGTCGTCGATCTGTCCCTGGGGCTGGATATGGCCCTTCACGACAGCGTGTCTTTCGGATTGAAAGAGTGCCGCTATATTGATGTTGTACGTTTCGACGGACCGCTTTTTTTTGCCAACGCCAGTTACCTTGAGGAGCAGATCCGCCATCGGCGACGGACGAAAAAACATCTTAAACACATTATTATCGCTGCCGGAGGAATCAATGATATTGATGCATCCGGAGAAGAGGCATTGTCATTGACGGTTGACAGGGTTAGAAGCGCCGGCATTGATATCTCATTTAGCGGTGTTAATGAATCGGTGATGACAGTGATCAGGCGCACCCATCTTTTGGCCAAAATCGGTGAGGATCATATTTACCCATCTATGCAAAAAGCGATCAGTACGATTCATGAAAAAACCCATAAGGGCGGTAGTGAGAAAAACTGCCCTTTAACCTCCGTTTGCGACATTCACGGGTCGACGGGAGTAAAAGGAGATTAGTAATGTCTGTTATAACCGTATTCAGTGGAGTTTTTTGCGGTGAGCAGGATATCATCGCAGACGTTACCGCCAGTACCGGATACCGGTCGGTTACAGATAGTGAAATTCTTTCAAGGGCTCAAAAGGTTTCCGGAGTGTCAAAAGATAAACTCAAACGCGCTTTTTCCTCCAAAACGTCCGTGTTTAATAAGTTTACCCAGGAAAAAGAATGCACAATCGCTTGCTTGAGGCTTGCGGTGGCCGAGCTTTTGTCAGAGGATCATCTTGCTGTTTGCGGGTTTTTAGGCTTGCTGATCCCCAAGGATATCAGCCATGTTATTCGGATATGCCTTATCGCCGATATGAAGTATCGTATCCGGCAGGCCGTTGAAAAAGAGGGGTTTTCGGAAAAAGAAGCAAAAAAAGCCATTCGCCTGGCCGATGGCGATCGGGCTGCCTGGACTAATACATTGTTCGACCAAAGTGATCCATGGGAAAATTCTCTTTATGATATCGTCATTCCCATGAGCAAAATGGATATTGCCAGAGCAGGGGCACTGATAGAAGGAAATATGTTAAAAGATATCGTCCGGCCGACAGTTCAATCCCAAAAGGCGGTCAACGATTTTCTGCTTGCCGCTAAGGTTGAAGTTGCACTGTCCGGGCAAGGGCATATTGTAACTGTCAGTGCGACAGACGGGGCGGTGACATTGAGTATCAATAAACACGTGTTAATGCTCGGCCGACTCAAAGAGGAATTAAAATCCCTGGCGGAAAAGGTGCCCGGGGTTGCTTCGGTGCAGACGCAGGTGGGCAAAGACTATCATCGGGCGAATATCTATCGCAAACATAACTTTGAGGTTCCGTCTAAGGTTTTACTGGTAGACGACGAACGCGAATTTGTAGAGACGCTTTCCGAGCGCCTGCAGCTTCGCGACATGGGCTCGGCTGTGGCCTATGACGGTGAGTCGGCACTAAGCCTGGTTAAAGAAGACGAGCCGGAAGTGATGATTATCGATTTGAAAATGCCAGGTATTGACGGGCTGGAGATATTGAAAAAGGTTAAGGCCACGCAGCCTCAAATCGAGGTTGTTGTCCTCACAGGTCACGGTTGCGAAGTAGATCGGAAACAATGCATGGACCTTGGCGCATTTGCTTATATGCAAAAGCCGGTTGATATCAATCTACTTAGTGAGACATTGAAAAAAGCCCATGAAAAAATAAACCGGAATCTAAAAAAATAGACACATCCATGTCGCTATTCAAGAAAATAAAACCCAAATTCTGGGATTATCATGATGCCGCTGCAGGACACCACCTGTACGGGTTTAGTTTCAGACGCAAATGGAAGCTGATTGTTGCTCTTACTTCCGTAGTTGCGTTGACACCGCTGATCATCATGACCATGATTGATTATCGTCTATCGCGAGGTGTCATTGAAATCGAGATGCTTACCAATACCTCAAGAATGGTATCGAACACCTCGCGGACGGTCTCATTATTTTTGATGCAGCGCAAGTCCGTCCTTGATTTTATCCTTCAGGATAATTCCTATCAAAGCATGAAGGAGCCGGGGCGGCTGGCCACTATTTTAAAAAACCTGCGAAGCGGTGTCGGAGGCTTTGCTGATATCGGGCTGGTTAATGCTGCCGGCAATATGGACGCTTATACCGGACCCTATCAGCTTTACGGTGCTAACCTTTGCAATGAGAAGTGTTATCGGCAGGTTGTAAAAAAAGGAACCTATATCAGTGATGTAACCGGCGATAATGGTGTTGGTCGGCGAATTGTGATTGCCATCAAGCATGATTTGCCCGAGAATACTTTTTTCGTCCTTCGTGCGGCCTTGGATGCCGGCCTGTTGCATAGATTGCTTTCCCAACTTGATATCGGTCCCAACGATGATGCCTTTATCATTAATGAAAACGGTATCCTGCAAACGCCGTCGCGCCACCATGGCGGTCTTTATGATAAAATCGACCTGCCCGTTCCAAAGCATTCGTCCGAAGCCAAAGTCCTTGAGGCCGAAGACGCATTGTCCAACCCGATTTTGATAGGATATGCCCATATTTCCGGAACCTCTTTAATTCTGATGATTATTAGAGATAAATCAGAAGTCATGGCGCTTTGGCTGCGCCCCAGGTTAAAACTCATCGGTTTTCTGGTTTTGAGTATTGTCATTGTTTTGTTTACCATATTGGGTGGTGCTACTTATTTGGTTAATCGCATCCACGTGGCCGACCGGAAACGGGTGATTGCCCTGCACCAGGGGGAATACACCAATAAACTGGCCTCCATTGGACGGCTTTCTTCGGGTGTGGCCCATGAGATCAATAATCCTCTGGCGATAATCAATCAAAAAGTCGGATTGATAAAAGACTTATTCTTTTTTAAAGAAGAATACGCTGGAGATCAGAAACTCATGGACCTTATCGATGATGTGCTTGGATCTGTTCAGCGATGCAGCTCCATTACCCGGCGGCTGTTAGACTTTTCCCGCCATATGGAATCTAAGATTGAGCCGATCGATTTGAAGGAGATGATTAATGAGGTGCTTGTGTTTTTAGAAAGAGAAGCCGAGCGGCGCGGTGTGGATATTTCGGTTGATCATATTGATGACATCCCAGAGTTTGAAAGTGATCGCGGCAGCCTGCAACAGATATTTTTAAATCTCTTCAACAATGCCTTTGCCGCCATGGAAGACGGAGGGCATCTTGAGATCACCGTTAACCGGCGAGACCAAGATGCGGTTTGTGTCACTGTTTCCGATAATGGGTGTGGTATTCCGGCCGATGACATCCAGCGGATTTTTGAGCCGTTTTTTTCCACACGCGGTGATCAGGGCGACACCGGGCTTGGTCTTTCGATTACCTATGGTCTTGTAAAAGAAATCGGCGGGGACATTCAAGTGGACAGTACGGTAGGCAAGGGCACCCGGTTTTCAGTATTGCTGCCCATGCAAACTGATTAATTTTGTTTTTAGGGAGAAATTATGTCAGGAGAAGAAAGCTTGCTTGCCAAAACCGGTCTGCAATTTTTTGGTCGGATGTCGGCTTCCGTTACCCATGAAATAAAAAATGTACTGGCCATAATTAATGAAAATGCCGGTCTTTTGGAAGATATCGTTCTTATGGCTGAAAAAGGTCTGGATATTTCATCAGAGCGCCTGCAACGTCTGGCGCGGACCGTTAACGCACAGGTGGGGCGGGCCGATGCCGTGGTTAAAATGATGAACCATTTTTCCCATAGTATTGATCATTTTGTTGAGCCGGTCGATCTAACAAAAGTTGCCGAGGATGTCTGTGACCTTTTTGACCGGCTGCTTCAAATGCGGGGGGTAACACTTGAGACAATCACACCACCCGCACCGGTTGTCGTCACGGCCAGCCGCTATTACCTGCAAAATCTTTTGTGGTGTTGTCTTAATTGGGCTACCATCGCCCGGTCAGATAAACGGACAATCAGCTTGGCACCTGAAAAAATGGATAACGGTGTACGGGTTCGGCTTGTCGGTTTGGCCGATTTGGATAAAGACACTTTCGATCTGTTCCCATCGCCGCAGGAAGATGCCTTGCTGGCTGCCCTTGGTGCCCGACTCGATTTTTCCGTTGCAGGCGGTGAGATAATTATTTCATTTCTGCGCGAATCTTAAGGAGCAACCTTTTTATGATTTTGATGAAATCGTACCATATAAACAAAGGAGAAAAAAATGTCTGAGAAAGTATTGTTGGTGGATGATGAAAAAGAGTTTCTGGAAATAATGTCCGAAAGGATGAAGGCCCGCGATATGGAAGTTACCACAGCCACATCCGCTCAGCAGGCTCTCGAAATTATAGAAAAAGAGTCTTTTGATGCCATTATTCTGGATTTTCAAATGCCAGGAATGGATGGCATGGATGCTTTAAAGGCCATAAAGGCTAAAAAACCGGAATTGCAAATTATTCTTCTTACCGGCTATGCCACGGTTGAAAAAGGCGTTGAGGCGATGAAGATCGGTGCGACGGACTTTATTGAAAAACCGGCTGATCTGGAGGTTCTTGCGGAAAAGATAAAGAGTGCCAAGGCTGAAAAAATGCTTATTGTGGAAAAGCAAACCGAAGGCAAAGTGAAAAACATACTAAAAAAATATGGCTTTTGAGCAATTTCAGATCTCGTTAAGTGGTTAAGTAGTTGAGTTGTTAAGTTGTTGCTATAATGAGCATATCCATTATTTGCTTGAAAATTGGACATTCGGTGTTTAAAAAGCTATAACATCTGGAAATAATGGTAATTATTTTCCTGCTCAACCATTTAACCACTCAACTACTCAACGAGGTCTGTAGTCGTTCCGGATTTCCATTTCCTGATCAAGCCGGAGCAAGCTTCACGGAAGGAACAATAAAAATCTCTTCAAAAAAGCGGGAGCTTTTTATTGTTCCTTAAATCCCCAGTATGGATATTCCAGGCTGTATTCGGCGACCTTTCCTGGGCTGTTTTCCCTGCTTGCTGCCAGCCAGAGTGTACTTTTTCGCTCAATAGTGGAGATGGGGTCCAGAAGGTCCCAGTCCGGCATAAGAATCATTGCGTTGTCCGCACTGTATTCAATATCTCCTGATTCTTTAAATGATCCCAGATCCGGCTTGTCGCTGTAGCTTCCACCCTCACCCCTCGACAATTCTGAAACAACAAAAAATGAAACATTCTGTTCATCGCGAATCGACTCCATATGCCTGAGCCAGGAATCGATACCTGTCCTTCTGTCTGAAAGATCCTGGAAAGGAAGTTTATGGAGACTATCCACAACGACAACGGTATAATCACTACGGGTTTCGTGCTGGATAAAATCGATTTGACGGCGCATGATATCCGGGTTCAGCTTTCTGTCGGTAACGAGACGAAAATAACGAAGCATTTCTTTAAAGATTTTTTGGGCCGACATAATTTTTTTTGTTATATTTTCATCCGGATTTTTCATCCTGATTTCTTTTCCGGAGAGCCTGGCTAAACGACAAAGAGTTCTAGTGTATATCGTTTGGCGACCGTTTTCAAAATCATAATAAATAACAGGATTTTTTCTCCTGGCCATTTCAGTAGAAACCTGCATGAAAAAGCAAGATTTTCCGGCTTTAGGAGGGCCTCCCATTATATTAATCCCACGAATGCCGCTAAGGGATCTGTCCATCTTTTTAAAACCACAGCTTAATCCGAGCAGATTTTTTCCCTTTTCTCTTTCCAGAACTTCAATAATACCGCGGTATTCCTTTTCAGGTGAAGAAAAAGGGGAAAAGGCTTTCGATTTTTTAATCATCATGGAAACAGCAGTTCTAAAATCTTCACCCTTATCTCTTGAAAGTTGAACAAGATTATAATCTCTTTTCAGGTGGGTCGGCCATTTTAATAATCGAACTTTAAAGCCGAGCCTCGTCGCAAGCGAGCGAGTTGTAAGCTGGGCCTCAGGCGAATTATTTGTTACCATAAAAATATGGTTAATATATGCCAGCCGTTCCGGGGTTAATACATTCAGATCAGCTATCGATGGAACGGCAATGCCGGGATAGCCAAGTTCTTTAAGGGTCAGAAGGTTATTTTCACTGTCGGTGATGAACATGGCGCCGCCTTCGCAGCGATCTATTTCCTGGACATTAAAAATTCTAAAATCTTCAGCAAAAAACTTTTTATCCCCGAACCAGAAAGTGTCCAGCTCTCGTGCAGGGAGTATACACCTGGCTGCGTAGCAGTTTCCATTTTCCATGAAATAGGGATAAACCAGGTACCTGCCGTTGTAGCCGATTTTCATTTCGTCTATAACTGCCTTTGAAACCCCGAAATCGGCAAAATGTTCATACTTATCCTTATCCATCAAAGATATGAATTGAAGAAGTTCGGTATTTAAATTTCGGGTGGGAAAAACCATGTCCCTAACATAAGGCTCCCTGTCAGGATCGTATCCTGGTACTTTTTCAGCTTCGATTCCCATGATATTGCCAAAATACAGAGGGAAACCGCCGGGAGTGCATCTGTTCGAGCATCTGAAATACCCTGCAAAAAAACTGTCAGGATTAACATAGACCGCAAGTACTCCCGGTTTTTCATCTTCTTCAGGTTTGCAAAAGGGGCAAGTCGCCTGTATATGGTTACCCTTTAATTTTGCACCGGGAATGTTTTTAAGATAAAATTCTTTTACTTTATCTGTATAATTCATAATAATATCTCCGTTCTACTTTTCTACCAAAAAAAGATGAATATATCTTGGGTCAAGGTTTTGCAATGAAACCTGTCCATATTCTATTTCTATCTCGGAAAAAAGCTTCTCAAAGGTCTCTCCCAGGCTTTTGGAAAGTTCAAAATCGCTTGTTTTTGTTCTTTCAGCCAGCCATTTTAAAAAAGACTCTTTCATAGGCGGGCCAATTTTTTTTGTTTTTCCTTTGCCTGAAAAAAGAAGAGGATGAAAACGTTTAAATTTGTCAATAGATAGCGGATCCGGTTCTTCCGGCAGGTTAAGATGGTGTCTGGCCCAAAGAGTCAGAATAAGATTCTTATGGCTTAAAAACCGGTAAGATGAAAGCGGTTTTAGATTTATAGACATTGATGAAATAAGATCATCAAATGCTATAATATTATCCAATTCTGTTTCCGTTTCTTTTATATCACTGATGGTAACAAACTCCCTGTATAGCCAACCTGATTGATAGTTGTCATAAAATAGCGGTTTTTTAATCAGAATACCACCTAGTACACCTGTCCATTCTTCTCCCCAGAAGGTCAGGGGAAGCCCCTTGCCGGCAAACCAGCATTCATCGAGCCATTTTTCAGCCCGCCACTTTAATTTAAG
>JAUWOH010000095.1 GCA_030612225.1 Desulfobacteraceae bacterium | reverse complement strand
AGAACGCACCGTAAATTAAAATCCCAATTTCTCAGGCAGTCCGGTAATTTCTTTAACACGGCAGGGTCAATATCTATTGTATCGGTTTTAAGCTGTCCTTTTAAAGCAGCAAGGAGACGATCAGCATCGGCTGTATTATTTAGCAGTGTCGGAGGAGGGATTGAAACTGTTTTTACCCAGCTGTTGTTTTTTTCATTTGTTTCTATTCTATTCATAAAAAATAATATCTATCATATCTGATTCGTGTACGCAAATACAATTCCTGTGATGTGAGATTTTAGCACCATGTGCTTTGTGCATGTCCGTAGATAATTTTCTTTGCCGGGGTAAATCTCAAAGAGTGCCTAAAGTGAACTAAAGTGTCTAAAGTGACTAAAGTTGTGGTGTCGCTTTGCTCCGGTCTTCGCCTTTGGCTACGCCCCGGCGCGCCATCTTCGCCTCTTGTCGCGGCGTAACCAAAGGTGAAGCCTGATTGGCTTCAGGCTACGCTTCCAGCTACGCCCTGACAAGACGCCCCGGCACGCCATCTTTTTTATAAAAATAAAATAGATAGAATTCATTAACTTTAGGCACTTTAGCTCACTTTAGACACTTTAGTCACTTTTAACATAGCGTATCCGATATCCCCTCGATGGGTAACCAATGCCACGTCCTTCAATCGTAGATTCTTTACGCTATCTGTGTTATCCGATTATTGCTTGACATATACTCGCAATTTTAATACAATGAATTGTTGTGAAAACAAGCATTTATCAATCTGCCAGGTTGCCTCTCATATGAAAATTATTGATTGCAGACCAGCCATTCTTTGCTTCATAATCGCCTTTATCCTTACTGCTTATGGCTTTGAAAATCCAGCCAGTTGCAGGGAAAAAAGCATAATCATCATTGAGGTAAAAGAAAATCAAGGAATTCGTGATATTTCAAAAAAATATTTTGACGACCCTGATCGTTGGGAGGACATTCTGCGTGCAAATGACCTTAAATCACCGGATGAAATCAAGCCTGGGATGCTGCTTCGTATTCCTGCCGGTGTTTTCTTTCAGGCAAAGCGCGAACTGGAGGTTTCACGAAGACTAATACAGAAGGCAACCATATCAGGTGCAAAAATCTTTGCTCCAACAATCATTGCTAAAGCGATACAACTAAGAGATACCGCTCTTGTAAAGCAGAAATCAGGTGAATTACGTGAGTGCATTAATTTTGCAGGTTTAGCGTCAACCGAGGGTAAAAAAGCGCTGAAAATATGTATCTCGAATCAAGACGTTCCCGCACAGGCCGTTGTGCACGACCGCAAGGGCGATGTTCACAGCCGGAAACCGTCAGACAACCTGTGGAAAGATGTTTTCCGTTACGATATCCTGCACGAGGGTGAAAGAATACGTACATTGTCTGAATCCTCTTGCGATATTCTTTTCAGAAACGACAGCAGGCTGCGACTTAACGAAAATTCCCAGGCGTTGATTCGAAAAATGCGGGCAAACATGCTGGAAGATACAGGGGAAACAAAAGTCAGCCTGGTTAAGGGGGATGTTTTTGCTCTGCTTGCCGCAGGAAAAAAAAATGAGCGGTTTCAGCTGGATATACCTGGAGTCGAAACAAAAGTAGATTCCAAATATTTCTGGGTTGGCCGCGACAGGCATGGGACCCGCTTTGCCAACTATGATGGCAAGCTGGAAATTTCATCTGCGGGAAGCAAGGTTGTACTGAAAAAAAACCAGGGCTCAGTTGTTCTTCATAATAAAAAACCGACAGCTCCACGGGAACTTCTCGCCAGCCCCAGACTGCTCAAGCCTGAAAGTGGTGTTGAAGAATTTAATGTCAACATACCTTTAACCTGGGAAGAAGTAAGTGGAGCTCATTATTATCTGCTTGAAATATCCCATAGTGTTTCATTTTCAGCAATCAGTTACAGCAAAGAGCTTAAAGGCGCAATGGCCATGTTTCCTAAAAAGCTTCCTGACGGATCTTTGCGCAATCTGTTTTACTGGCGTGTTACAGCCGTTTCCTCTGACAAACTGAGAGGTCAGCCCAGTGAGGCAAGATTCATTCACATAATGTATGACGATAAGCCTCCGTTTCTTGTAATTCAATCTCCGGATGATGGCCTGCTTCTTTCAAACAACATGGTAGAAATACTGGGAATGACTGAAAATGATATCTTGCTTTATATACAGGATCAGCCGGTTGAAATCGCAGGAAACGGAAAGTTTCGATTCAGGCAGGAATTGTATGAAGGAGTCAACAGCATCATTGTCAAAGCAATTGATCGTGCGGGAAACATCACCCAACTCAAACGAAGTGTAACTTTTCTGTCTGACCATAAAATAGATTTAACTTTTGATCGATTTTATGGTTTGGTTTATGGTTCGGTTTATGGTCCGGTTTTGCACCAGATAATGCCCGGCCATTTTGTTGTATCACAACGCTCAATTTCCCTGGCTGGAAAAACAAATCCGGATTGCTCCATTACAGTTACTTCGCCTGGGACTGCAGCTCCGGCAAGGGCGACTGCGGATAGTAATGGCCGGTTTCAGGTAAATCTTAATTTGACAGGCCGCAGCCAGGTGTTCAACGTTAAAATAGCCTCACCTTCCGGCGTAGAAAGGCATGCAAGCATTAGCATTGAAATCGATGATAAAGCTCCGATTATACATTTTGACGAAAAAATCCCTTCCGCTACCAGGGAAAAGAGATTGTCAATTAAGGGAAAGGTTGGAGATGCGGTAAGATTCAATTTGAATAAAAGCCCTGTTTCATTGCAGGATGGCCAATTCAACACGACGATTGATCTGAAACCGGGTGCAAACAGACTTTCTTTTGTGGCCGGCGATTTGGTTGGCAACGTAGCCAGAATTGAAAAAGAGGTTCTATTTGATCCTGATCCACCCAGATTGTTGAAACATGAAATTTCCCTGGGCAAAGGTGAAGATAAAAACCGGGTAAGTGTAATTGTTAAAGCCAAGGATTCAACCGGGCTCATAAAGACAGCGCTATTTACAGTGCAAATCGGGAAGCAAAGCCATACCGGCCACATGATTCTTTCAGGTTCAAAGGGAAGATATATTGGTTCATTCAGTATCCCGGAAGGTGGCGGGCATATAATAAAATTTAAAAGCGTAACGCTATCGGATTACCTTGGTAACAGTAAGGAATACAGGTTTTAGTACCTTAAAAGTAATTTTTTTGTATTTGGTGTCAAAAAAATTGGATTGAAATATTTTCACCGTCTCCAAATGATTGAATATTGTCGATTGAAGATTGACTATTTAAGGTCCGCTTCCGGCGGATCAATTTAATAAAATGACAGAGCGAAGCGACATCCACAAATATTCAATCTTCAATCATCAATATTCAATCAGGTTCCGGCTTGGCCGGGTTAGGTGTTAACAAATATTAAAAGGTCTATCAGATGAACCAAAAATATTTTAATATTTCCGGACGCTGTTTGAAAATAGCATTGATATTCGTTGTCTTCTTATGGGCTGTTTCATCACAGGCCTTTGGAGCTGAACCTGCATACCTGATTACTTATGGCATTGATGCAGGTACAGTTGAAGGGGATGATGACTTTTTCCAGGTTATTTTCATAAGGATGCCTGATCAGATGCGCGACCCTGTATATGTTCGCATTTTCGACGCTGACTGCGGCGGTGAAGTGGACGCCAGATATCACGGGAAATTCAATACCCGAACCAGTTTTAAGTTGTTCGGAGGGAAAGGCGCATATTCATCTCCCGGAATACGAAAACCGACGCCTGCCAAATCGGATTTGTATGCAGGTATTCTTCTCGCAAATGAAGAGTTTGGAGAAAACCACCTTATCGACAATAAATGGTATACTTTTGCTCGAATTAAACCCGAAGACGGTGAAAAAGTCGGTCAGTTTCGATATTTTAAAGTTGTAATTGAAGGAAAAGAAGGTGATGACGGCAATGCTTTTCTTATTACGGTGTCAAGCGAAGAACACAGCAACACACCATCTGATGAAGTTGAGATTTTTACGTTTGCGCCGACTATTCGCCTGCCACGACCAGGCGTATTTTCGGAAATGCGGTTTTTCGTTCCTGAAGATGTACGCGAGATCGTAGTACACAACTTTGATCTTTCCAGTGCAAAAATTGGTGTGGACACAGCTTTTCGTTCCAATCTGAAAGTTAGCTCTTCCGGTCAGAATGAATGGATGAAAGGAGTTGTTCTACTCAAGGAAATTGAAGTAGGTCGCATGTGCGCTCTCCGGTTTGAAGGAGGGCGGGAAATGCCCAACGACGGGACATTTTATGTTACCGATAAACACGGCAACCTGCTTTCCATGCTGGTTTCCATATATCTCCATGAACCGAATGCCCGTCCCAGACCTCAAATTGATCTTGAACAGCTCGATGATTGCAATACATTTCTTTTTAACGGGCTTCGTACGGTTGACCCGGAGGGAGATGCGTTAAAATTTACCTGGAATTTTGGCGATGGAACCAGCGAAAAAGGCGTACCTGTCACTCACAGATACGAATCGCCGGGTCGTTACAAAGCCAGCGTGATTATTGAAAGTGATTCAGGTCTGATTAACAACAGTGCAATTAAACGATTTACTGTAAAGGTAAATCATCCTCCGACGGCTAATGCCGGACCCGATCTACTTGCGGCTCCGGGCGAAAAACTTTATTTTGATGCTTCTAAATCGACCGATCCTGACGGGAAGGTAGTACGCCACTACTGGGATTTAGGCGACGGGCGTAAAGCCAGAGGCAGAAAAATCAGGCATGTCTTCAGCAAACCGGGTTTGTACACAGTCAAGTTGCGTGTGGAAGATAACTCCGGCAGTTTGTGTAATTTTGCCACAGACCAGTGCAAAGTTTTTGTCAACTCTTCTCCGACAGTCAATATCGGTAAGGATCGGATTGCCTCGGTGAATGAACCAATCAGCTTCAGCGGTGCGGACAGCAGGGACATAGATGGTAAAATAATTTCTTATGAATGGATTTTGGGCGATGGGACAAAAAACAGCGGTATCATTATAACTCACGCTTTTAAAAAACCAGGAATTTACAGGGTGAGGCTTGCGGTCATTGATGATTCTAATGCTATAAATAAAACAACTTCGGACACCTTAACGGTTATTGTCAACGATCCGCCGATTGCCCGAGCGGGTAAAGACCATATAGCTTCCGCCGGGGAAACGATTATTTTTAACGCTTCAAGATCGATGGATAAAGACGGGAAGCTTATCGAATTTTTATGGGATTTTGGCGACGGGACAAAGCAAAAAACAGACTTCAGGACAAAAACTGTAAAGCACAGTTATTCAAATCCTGGGAAATACATTGTAACATTAACCGTAAAGGACGATTCCGGATCCAGCACTGATACTAGTCAAGATACTGCCTTTGTAGTTATTAACCATCCACCGGTCGCTGTTGCAGGTCCTGACCAACATGTTAAAATCAGGGAAGTGAAGTTTGATGCATCCGACTCCCATGACCCGGACGGTAAGATTATTAAATATTTATGGAATTTCGGAGACGGAGAGACGGGCAAAGGAGTTTCGGTTCTCCATACTTTCCGAAATCCAGGAGAATACACCGTGCGCCTGACAGTGCTTGACGATTCTAAGACGTCCACAAGTCGCACATATAATGAAATGACGCTAACTGTGAACCATCTGCCAATAGCCGATGCCGGTCGTGATCGCGTTGGTATACCCGGACAGGTGTTTGTTTTTGACGGGAGCGCTTCAGTGGATCCGGATGGTAAGATTATCAAATATGTATGGGATTTCGGTGATGGTACAATCCAGGATGGCATTAAGGTATCTCACAGCTACTCTATCCCAGGTAAATACAACGCTTTATTGACTGTTTACGACAATTTTGCAAAAGAAAGCGATGTAGGGTTTGATGAAGCAGTGGTAGTAATAAACCGGTCCCCTGTGGCTGTTGCCGGAGGTGATCTTGTTGTCGCACCCGGTGAAAAAGTTTTGCTTGATGGAAGCCGGTCATACGATACCGATGGAAAGATTGTTTTTTATCAATGGGATTTCAGCGATAAAAAAGCGGCCGATAAATTAACCAAAGCCTTTCAGTCCGCCAAAGTCCGGCGAAGTTTTGCTGCATCCGGGGCATACAGTGCCACTTTGACCGTAGTTGATAATTACCGCGTTGAAAATTCTACGTCCCAGGATAAAATTTCTATAAAGGTCAATCACCGTCCCAGGACAAACGCCGGGAAAAATATTCATACATCTGAAAGAACAGTTCTGTTGGACGGTTTAGCCTCCAGTGATGCAGATGGAGATCCTTTGACTTATACCTGGAATTTTGGCGATGGAACACCGTCCCGGAAAGGTGCAAGGGTTTTTCATACTTTCGTAAAGGGAGGTAACTATCCGGTTATCCTGACTGTTGACGATGGAACCGGTTTGTCTAATGCCCGCTCAACTTCCTCCATATCTGTTAAGATCAACGATGCTCCGGTTGCAAACGCCGGTGGAAACAGGAAGACTTGCGCAGGAAAAGTTGTAATTTTTGATGGAAACTCTTCAGTAGATCCTGAAGGCGGCCTGATGAAATATCACTGGGATTTTGGAGACGGATCGACAGCCGAAGGAGTTAATCCGACAAAAAGCTATGATAAAGGTGGGGTATACCTGGTAACCATGACAGTAACGGATGATTCCGGCTTAAAGGAAGGGAGTACAGGCAGAAATCAAATAGTGGTTACGGTTGTCGAATCGCCGGTGGCTAATGCGGGACCTGATCAAACAGCATGTGCTGGAATTCCAATTCGATTTGACGGCACAAAATCAAAGGATGTTGATGGCTTGGTAAACAGTTTTCTATGGGATTTTGGCGATGGCGCTGTGGGAGGCGGACCAACTCCGACTCATGTTTATGCCGGGGCAGGTACATATAAGGTCAGACTGACCATCACCGGAGACCGTATAGGTGATTGCAATAATACAGATAACGATGAGATGATAGTTGTGATTCATGAAGCCCCGGTTGCAAAATTTACATGTTTGGCATCGGCACAGATGGGAAAGCCGGTAGTCTTTGATGCCCACCAGTCAACAGTTCGAAGTGGAAATATTTTACAATGGAACTGGGATTTTGGAGACGGAACCTATGGGGAGGGTGAAAAAATAGAACATATATATGCAGAATTCGGCTTCTATGTTGTCAAACTTACAGTTTCTGCGGATTCTAAAACTGATTGCAACAAAACGTCAAAACAAAAAACTATAAGCATTAATGCACCGCCTGTCGCAGAGGCAACTTCAGACGGGCTTAAAAGACCGAAAAAAAATGACCGTTTGGTAGGGGTGAATCAGATTGTCACCTTTAACGCATCTTCCTCCCGTGACCCTGACGGTGTCATAGCTTCTTATAATTGGGATTTCGGCGACGATTACAAGGATGCTGGTGTGCTGGCCAGGCATCAATATAAAAAGGGAGGCCGCTACAAAGTGGTTTTGCGTGTCACAGACAACACAAAACTGGCCAATAACAACTCAACCTATACACTGGTTATTTCCGTAAATGAAACGCCCCTGCCGGTTATAAAAACAAAAAAAATTCTTTGTGCAGGGGAAGAGGTGCTGCTGAGCGCAAGCGGTTCTTACGATCCTGACGGTGAGATTGCAGGCTATACATGGCATTTTGGTGATATGAGTTCTCCTCTAGAGGAAAAAGAAGTCAAACATACTTACCGACTTCCCGGAAATTATACGGTAACACTGGAGGTTGATGACGGCAATGGGGTGAGCAACAGTCTTGCACAAACTTCAGCAATTATTACTGTCAATGAACCTCCGGTTGCCAATGCAGGATTAGACCGCATCGTTTCTCCCGGAGAAAAGGTTTCGTTTGACGGATCAGCGACAAAGGACCGTGATGGCAATATCAAGTCTTATAAGTGGGATTTTGGTGACGGAAATGTCGCCAAAGGGGCAAAGATAACACACCGTTATAAAAATCCGGGTAATTACCGGGTTCGACTTGTTGCAGTTGATAATTCCGAAACCAATTGTAATATTTCTGAAGATGTTGTAAATATTCGCGTTAATGCTCCACCAGTCGCCGTCATTAAGGCCAGACTTGAAAAAGTTTCGTATGGAGTATATGATGTAATCGTTTTTGATGCTACCGGATCATACGATCCTGATGACGATCCGTTAACTTTTTCCTGGAACTTCGGCGATGGTCAGAGCGCACAGGGGCCAAAGGTAACCCATCGTTTCAAGAAACCGGGGAAATACACTGTTAAATTACGTGTTGACGATGGTATGAGATTGAAATCGAGTGTCAGTTATAATGCAGTAACGGTTAGAGTTAAACGACGGAAATAAGTATAAAGATGATAATTTCAGTACTCCTGACCAGCGCAAATTTGAATGCAAAATATTCTATTAAACACTGAACTATGAACCAAAACTTTAAAAATGAACGTCCAACATCGAACATCCAACGTCGAACATCGAATGACTGTACACCTTCGGTGTTTCAATTTTATAATCAAAGGGAGCGAAGCGATATCCTTATTCGACGTTCGATGTTGAACGTTCGATGTTCGACATTCATATAATAAACACTTAAGAAGGAAATCAGGCGAATTGTCAAAGTGCTAAACTGCGCAGCGAAAGGATATCATGTATATACGATTCTGGGGAGTACGAGGTTCAATAGCAACTCCTCTTACAAACGCCGAGCTTGAAGTTAAAATTGAAACAGCAGTGAAACTGGGAATAAAAGCAGGTATTACAAACGATGGTCAGGTGCCTGGCTTTTTGGAAAGTTTGCCCCTGCATATCCGCAGGACAGTTGGAGGGGACACAGCCTGTGTGGAGATACAGGCAGGAGGTAAAACTCTTGTTTTCGATGCAGGCACAGGCTTTCGTCGGCTGGGTCTGGATCTGATTAAAAGATCCGGGGGAAATCCAATTGAAGCTCATATTTTGATGACACACACACACTGGGATCATATCAACGGAATTCCTTTCTTTGTCCCGGCTTTTTCCTCTGAAAATAATCTGACTTTTTACAGTCCGTTTTCAGGACTTAAAGAGCGCCTTGCAAGGCAGCAAAATGCTGAGTACTTTCCAGCACCATTATCTCCAATTTTTAGATTCGTTCGTTTAAATGAGCATAAACAACTTCATATAGGTGATGTTAAAATTGAAAATTTTCCCCTTAACCATCCAGGTGGAAGCTACAGTTATCGAGTTACATATGATAATAAAACAATAGTTTATGCAACAGATTCCGAATATAAAGAACTATCCGCAGAATCGCTTAAGCCTTTTACCGATTTTTTCCATGACGCAGACATGCTGATATTCGATGCTCAATATACAATGCTGGAAAATGTTGAAAAGGAAGACTGGGGCCACAGCAATGTGTTTACAGGTATTGATATGGCCATTGAAGCTAAAGTGAAAAAACTTGTATTCACACACCATGAACCCGGCTATAATGATGAGAAATTATATGAAATTCTTTTAAAGGCCAAAGAGTATGTTGATATTAATCAGCCAAAAGTACCTCTTGAGCTTTTACTGGCGTCCGAAGGGCTAAGCATGACGATTTAAGATTTTATGAAAGGGAAAAGATGAAAATAGAAGAGACCATATTAGATGATGTATCAAGTATTAAGCTTCAAGGGCGATTCGATGCCAACACCAGTGATGCTGTGGAAAAATTTATACGGGAAAGAATCGAAAAAGGCCGCAGTCAGTTTGTATTGAATATGGAAAATGTATCGTTTATATCCAGTGCCGGTTTACGCGTTGTTATTATAATTGCCAGGGAACTGCGAAATGAACAT
>JAUWOH010000067.1 GCA_030612225.1 Desulfobacteraceae bacterium | reverse complement strand
AAGGAATATGTAATTATTTTGCATTAAAAGAACACAGCTTAAGAAAAAGACAATTTAAAGAAAATAGATTGATTATATTAGTAAAATCATATATGCACACTCCTTTTGTTAGAAACGAGTTATTAACAGCACATCTAAAAGCCCGATCTGAATACAGTAGGCGGCTTCTGTAATCAAAGAAGTCGTTCATCAAATTGACACCGCCGTGTAATGCAATCATGGCGACAGCACTTAAAAGGTACAAACTCCAGGAAAAAGAGCCGTGAGTGGCTGCAAAGGCCGCCCCAACGCTAACAGATATGGCGGACATGCTAAATGACCAGGGCCGCATAGCTAAAAACCAGTTTTTATTGAACATCATAGTGTAATACCTCAAGTTAAAAAGGTGATTTGTGGAGGGAAAATATTATATCCGGGCTTCAGGTGTCAATCATTAATACAATGGGCATCCCCTATGTTTTTTTAGCAAGCTTTGACCTTTTTTCTTATTTAAATTGCCCCGAATATTAATGCAAAATTACTCGAATGGATAGACCTTGCCGGTATCTTTTGCTCTTGCCTGCGTCAAATCATTATCATCGGCAAAAATATGCGATAGAGCGTCAGGCTGTTTATGAACCATGGATATAGATTCCGTTGGACATGTCGACACACATAAGCCACACCCGATGCATCTATCCTTTGAACTTTAAAACAATTTACAGGGTTAGTCAAATCCAGAGCCCCTCTCTGAAACTTTAACCTGGATAAGGAATGATTGGCAGCCTACACCTTGCGGTATGCCGGATAAACGTATAGTTTATCCTCATTGCCGTAGGGCAAAAGGAAAGAAACACCGAATGACTGCCAGCAAAGACTACAGATGATTTGCGTCTAAAATTTGGATTAAACTATTATATAATATGATATTAAGCGGTTATAAGTTATTATATTTTATTTGACCTAAGTACTCTATAATGTCCCGGAAGTCCAAATTTAATGTAATATAAACTGATGTACATACCTGAAGCCCTTCTAATCACCGGATACGTGATCCATTTGTTCGGTGATGTGGGAGAACTCCTCAGAGATGGGGAGTCCTATCCCGATATCCACCGTTATTTTTCTCTTCTAACATTCTACCAATTATTTCTTTTAACAGCTTTCCAGCAACCATCCCTGTAATGTCTTGTGGATCTCGCTCTGGGTTGTATTCCACCAGGTCGGCTCCAATTAATTTCCCTTTCAAGTTCTGAATTATTCTCAGAACCTCCCGAGTACTCATACCCCCAGGCTCGTGATGAGAAACTCCAGGAGCAAAAGCCGGATCAAGACAATCCATATCCAGTGAAAGGTATACCGGCCCATTAAACATAATTTCGTTTACCCTGTCGATCTCTCTCATCTCAATAATCTCTACTCCGAACCGTTTCGCTTGCTCCCGTTGGTGGCCTGTCAATGTTCGAACTCCTACTTGCACCAACCTCTTAACCAAATTCTCTTCCATTATCCTAGCAAACGGACAAGCATGAGAATGACGATTACCATATAGTTCATCGTAAAGATCTGGATGTGCATCCAAATGTAAAATACTTAGTTTGCTATACCACTTTCCATATGCTCGGATGATAGGATATGTAATCGAGTGGTCACCGCCTATCGAAATCACCCGTATTTTTTTATTCAGCAACTCATTTATTTTGCTTTCAATCAGCTCAAATGCCATCTTTCGATTTAAGAATTCCAAGTCGTCTAAAAACTGCCACCCGGACATTAGCCCCAAGTCAATCGATTTTTCTGTCCACATGTTTGTTGACTCACTAAATAATGCTTCCCGAATACGCATGGGTGCTAATGCTGCCCCTCGTCGAAATGATGAATTTTCGTCGAACGGTATGCCTATCACAGCGATCTCTTCAGCAGTTAAATTTTTTTCCTTGATGTTGAAATTGCTCATATCATCCTATTGTTCTCTTTCTCATTATCGAATATCGGTGTCGCTCTGCATTTTATTCCAATCCATATACCTGCCCTGGACCAATGTATTGTAAAAACCTATCAATTAAGTTCAAGCATATATTAGAACACATATTTCAAGGAAGGGGTAGTAATATTTTTCTTATCGGATTTTCTTGATCTGGACCTTGAGCTTTGCGATAATTCGGAAGACATGCGGACCTGAAAATAAGGTGATGGACATTTATTTCATTAATGACCCGGACGGGTACTGGCTTGAAGTGGTGCCAGTCCGGTAGCCCATACATCCTGGGGATAGGGGAGACGTTTGATCATCCGCTTATCTTATTTTTGTTAACAAAATACTCTTAAACCAGCTCCTCCAAAACCCGACTGCATGGTCCGGACAGGCGTGTTGGCGGAACACAAAACAGAGGGATCGCCGGTTTTCCTTTAAGATGTCCTTTCAATTTCCCCGCTCTTGCGAGCTTTAACTCATATCCTGAATCATTTTTAGAGCAAAGATTGTTCCAGGCATTTTTTTGAAATGCGATCACAACGCCTTTGGGGGTTACAAACTTTTTTGCGCATTCAAGGACTCTTTTTGTTTCCTCCTTCTCCAAGTGTTTTATCGCTTTTGCACCGATAAGCTTTTGCACACCTGCTACTCCGCCCCATGGTCCTCCGGGCGCGCTGGGCATGGATATGATCACGCTTAAGCCGATGCAATACGGCGAATCATATTTTAAATTAAACAGGACATCTCTTCTTTGTTTGTTGAGCTTTTCAATAGACAGGCCCGGCTCAAATGGAAGATCTAATACACCGGCAGGTTTTAGAATGCTGCTCCAGAACCGCTGTTCCTTTTTATTGTTTTTAAATGAAAAAAACATCCCTGATTCAACAGAATGTGTGGCAGGATTTCCAAGGACCAAAAGCAATGGCGGGCGTTGGTTTGTTTTGGTAGGGATTAGTTGTTCGGATTTGTAGGAAAGGATATTGTCATTTATTTTATATACTTTTTTATTATCAGGATGAGAATCGATAAAATCTTTCCATTTTGCATCGAACCTTTCTCTTTCTTTTACTGTTTCAAATAATCTGTCTAAATTTATTTCGCAGTTGAGAGTACAACCTTTTGCCTTGTACCAGGAAAGAAGTTTTTGATGTTTATTTTTCATCTGTCAAGAGTGGGCGGCCCCTATTTTGTTTTAATTTGATCGCTCCCTGTTTGCTGTTTTACTGTCCTGCCTGTGGTAATTTGCGTTCATGAAACCAGTCTTCGATTTGAAGGTAGCTACGAATTGCGCCGATAGTAGCCATGCGCAGTGGTTCGGGGGGCCAGGGGATGACCTTGTGGTTGACAAAAGGGCATTCAGGCAAATCGCTCTGGCGTTCGAGCAGAAGATCTTTTAGTACGCAGGCGTTAAGGTGACTCATTGAGACACCATGTCCGATACACCCCAGACTGTACACAGCCCTTTTATCACCCAGGTAACCAAGAGAGGGTGTAAGGTTTACAGTTACGGAAAAGGGTCCTCCCCACCGATGAGTGATTTTTGCATCAGAAAGTGAGGGGAAAAGGAAGTGGATATGATTTTCCAGATGCTTCCAGGCGGCTTCGTTGCTATCAGCATCAAGAGAGTTGGCCCAGGTAAGACCTACTGGGCCTCCTCCCATTACCAGGCGTTTATCAGGGGTAAGCCGGTAATAGTGGATAAGGTTGCGGGCATCTTCGAGACCTTCAAAGCCGTCCCAGCCGAGCGGCTCAAGCTGCCGTTCGGTAAGCTGATCAGTTGCGATCATATAAGTAAACGCTGGTATCTGCTTACGCTTGAGCCCTGGGAAAAGATGTGAATAAGCGTTTGTCGCGAAAACAATTTTATCAGCAGACACTCTCCCCCCAGATGTTTTAATCTGAAAAACCGGTTTTGAAGTTATTTCCATAACAGGTGTATTTTCAAAAAACTTGACTCCCAGGTTTAATGCAAGCTCTTTTTCCGCCCGAACCAGTTTGGCCGGATTGATCAGCACCATTCGCGGCTCCCACATGGCTCCCAGATAACGATCCGAATTTACACGTTCGCGTACTTCTTCAGCGTTAAGCCAGGAGATGTCATCAAAGCCGAGGGAATTCATAAGTTCGACATCATGCTGAATGCGTTTGATATAGCCATCAGTGGTCGCGGTTCTTAAAAAGCCCGGCCGGATGCGGTCACAATCCAGATTTTCCCGCTGAATCAGTTCATCAAGGTGATCAACGGCTTTCATCATATACTTATGTGCGTCGCTGAGAAACTGCTTTCCCCGCAGCATAGCCGTAACTCCGAATCCCAGACCGACAACTGTCATGGCAAATGACCCGTTACGGCCACTGGCCCCAAAGCCAACGGTTTCAGCTTCCAGAACCGCTACCCGCAAAGATGGCTCAGCCCGTTTCAGTTCGTGCGCAGTTGCCACTCCCGTAAATCCTCCTCCAATAATAGCGATATCCACATTTACCTCTCCGTGCAGAGATGGTTCAGGCGAGTAAGTGCCGTAGGTGTCGAGCCAGAGGGATAAGGGTGATTTCGGTAGATTTTTCATTGTGTTTTCCTTGTTGGTGTGTCGCTGCCTGCCTGTATATAAGCTTATACAGACATGTCATGGACAATAGATGCAATGTTGATATTGGTAGCCTTGCTTTTCATAGAATTCAATCAGTGCTTTTTGAGACCTTATCTGCCATATAGAATATTTTTAATGACCAATATTGATGGACTCGTAAAAAGTATCGCCGATGGCTAAGTAGAAAGTTCCATATACGCCCCGCAGGAAGTGCCCTTGGGGTGCAAGGCGCGGTGGTTTTTCAGGGACGAGGCAATACATGTAGTATGCCGAGTGTCTGAAAAAGCGCTGCAACGCAGTAGATGGGACTTTCTACGACGCCATCAATATTATATCTTTTTGAAATGTTTATTTATTTAAAAGTAAATACTTTGTGCCTGACAAGGGGAATATAGGTTGTCCCAACTTCAAGGGGGAAAATTCACCTTTCCAATCCTTCAATAAATGCAAGCACGTTCCCTCCCAGCACTTCATGATTATACCCACCTTCCAAAATGCCGTAGCACCCCCCATGATTACGTGAGGCTGCTTCACGGACCCACCTTCCCATGGTGCGGTAGTCGGCTGTGGAGAGCAGTCCGCCCCAGTCTTGAGCGTGGTTATCGAATCCGGCGGATACAGCAATGACATCCGCATTTGTGTCATCCAGGGCCTGTTTAACTTCCTCTAAATAGGACTGGCGATCGTTGGCTTCGGGATTTAGGATATCGATCCACGATTCACTGCCGAGGATGTTGACATTACCGTCACCATAGTGAAGATCGAAATCCAGAATGAACGCCGTTTCAATCCGGCCTGTCGACTGCAGCCGATACAGGGACACGGCCATGTTGTTGAAATAGCAAAACCCCCAGCAGCTGTCAGCCGATGCATGATGCCCGGGTGGGCGTATCAGGGCAAAACTCGGCTCACTCATTCCTGTTTCAGCCGCTTGAATTGCCCCTCCCACTGCCAAAGCGGCAATATTATACAATCCCTGATTTCTGATGCTTTCGATGTGGCCTTTGGGGTGGGCGGCCTGCAGATCGCTTTCCGTTGCCGGGGGAAAAGAGAGGATGTCCACATGGGGAGCGATAGTGTTGACAATCGCCTCCATTCTACCAGCTGCAGCTGCAGGGTCTCCAGTGTACACGGAATAAAAATCCGGGTGAAAATAGACTTTCATGCCTCATCTCCTTGTTTTTTTGTTTCATGCCGTCGGCAAGATTTAAGACTATGGCCTTCCTGAAAATCATCAAGAGCGGATTCCTCTGTATTTAAGCCATTCAGGTTTCAAGACCCAATTTATTCAAGTTTTCGGCTGAATCTGCCGATAACATATCTAAAGGAATAAATGAGATATTTAATTGATGTATTCATCAATCAAGGGGGTGTGAAAATTATGTTAGAGAAGTTATCCATCTATTCAGCCCTTATTTTTGTCTTCATAATCGGCATATTGGCGTTTACCCTGCTCCTGATGGGACAGAAATTGAGGGACCAGTATCTGAGAGATCGCTGCAGGTCTGTTGTAACCTAATACGTGCGTTCTCGAAATCTCTTCAAAGGCGGATTCGTAAGTATTTTACCACCTATGTACTGTACAAAAGCGCTCATTCCGTGGAAACATTTGCTTGACGACTCTTTCCTTGCTTAAGTGCACCTTCATATTCAATTCGCCAGGGACAGCCTGCCGCGCCAAAGCTTAAGCGACGGTGGGTGCCATACGCCTTTTATATCAAAAAACCCAGGCTAATATCAAGTTATAATCACTAAGCAAGCCCTTACCCCACTGAATAAAAACTTTATCATAAATTTTCCGGATTTAATATTATACTTTTTGCACAATATATTGATATATTTTGTTGACATACTACAATATCTTGTTATATGGGTGCTGAAAATACAAAATGATTAATTGGAAAATAGCTTTTTAAGAAACGCTTTTTTCATTTTTAATCAACAAACATATGGGATACATAAGTAAAAACATAGGGTTTGTTTCAACCCGGTTTTCAGGCACGGACGGCGTTACTCTTGAAGCAAGTAAGTGGGCGGATGTTTTTACAAAAAACGGACACAATTGTTTTTGGTTTGCCGGTAAACTGGATCGGGATATGGAAAAAAGCCTCCTGGTTCCGGAAGCATATTTTAAACATGAAAAAAATCAATGGATCAATGAACAAATTTTGGGGAAGAAAAGGCGAAACCCTTCGGTAACACAAGCCATTCACGAATTAAGGTCCCGACTTAAATTAAAACTCCACGAATTTATCAACAACTTCAATATTGATCTTCTTATTGCAGAAAATGTTCTCACCATCCCGATGCATGTTCCATTAGGCCTCGCATTAACCGAAATCGTTGCTGAAACTCAAATGCCTACTATCTCTCACAACCACGATTTTTACTGGGAAAGGGTTCGCTTTTCAGTTAACGCTGTGAATGATTATCTGCGCATGGCATTTCCACCTAACCTTCCGAATATCAAACACGTAGTTATCAATTCCGAAGCCCAGGAACAGCTTGCGCATCGTACCGGTATTTCTTCAACTATTGTTCCGAATGTTATCGATTTTGACAACCCGCCATCATTCGATGCCGAAGGCGCTATGGCTTTCCGTGAATCTATCGGTTTAGAATCCGATGACAGGATGATCTTGCAACCCACACGCATAATCAGAAGAAAAGGTATCGAATATGCCGTTGAACTCATCAAGGAACTTAAAGACCCGCGAAATAAGCTGATTGTGTCCCATGAAGCAGGAGATGAAGGTCATGAATATGCAGAATGGTTGAAAGATTATGCCCGTGAACATGATGTAGATCTTCGCCTGGTTGCCACACAAATTGCAGACCCCTGGGCCGGCAACGGAAATAGTAAAGCCGGATATTCCCTTTGGGATGTTTATCCATTTGCAGATTTCATCACATATCCCAGCCTATATGAGGGATTCGGAAATGCCTTTCTGGAAGCAATTTATTTTAAAAAGCCTATTTTAATAAACCGATATGCCACTTTTGTTCGCGACATTGAACCCTTGGGATTTGACATTACTGTGATGGACGGGTTTCTTACTAAGAAAACGGTGAAAAAAATAAAATTGATTCTCGAATCTTCTGAAAGAAGAGAACAGATGGTAAATTATAATTATAAAATTGCTGCCAGGCATTATTCATATTCCGTACTTTGCAACCAGCTTAATGCAGTATTATGTTCATTTTTTGGCGATTCGGTAATACAGCTTTCCGGAGCAATGCAATTTTTTGAAAATAATGCCCATTTGGATATAGAACCTCACCAAGTAGAGTATCAATACTTAGACAATTAAAGCTAATTTCAAAACCTCCCATTTCGAAGCCTCCGCTTATCTGTCTCCCGCCATCGGTGGAATGTCGGGATTAAAGAGATATTGTGTTTCGGAGTCTTCCTATGTTTGTCTCGAAACTTCCCACAGGGTATTGTCATCACGCTGATAGTCGATAGCAACGGTCAGGGTGATAAAGAGCAGGTGTTCTAATCGAGCCTCTGGTCATACCTTTTGGCAAAATATCCTCTGGCATTTTATCTCTTCCAAAAATACCTTAAGTGAAAAATTTCCGGTGAAGCAATTTTGCGAGTTTTCTACCACGTTTTGAGTCTATAGTTAAAGAATTTTCTGTCATAATGAATTAGCAGTCTTTTTAGCTCTGGCGTAAACGCTTCCACCTCCGACAAAATATTCAAAGAGATCTTTACTTGATAATACGAATGCGACCGGATTTTCGCTTACCCATCAAGTGAATTGTATTTTGTTTCTGCGTCGCAGAATGATAAAGCAGATGGGAAATACGGTTAGGGGTGAAAAAACGGCCACAAAGGGGGGATCTGATTTATTATATCTTTAAACCGCGTGGGTTCAAAACCCGGCCATATGGTGGCCACCCAAATTCCCGAGGCAATCAATCCGAGGAGAAAAAAAATAGACAGAACCCAGTTATTACACTCACGCCGATTACAAGATAGCTAATGCTGGGGTTTTTTTCCTGATAGTACACTTTGACGGTGCTTCCTACGGGATACTCAGCGACTATTTCCTCTGCATGATGTTTATGCATGGATTCGTTCCACTGTTGCGTCGTTATCTCCTTGTTAACATATTCTTTTCCATTGACCGAATATTCATACCAAATCGAAGGACTGCATTCATCACTAATCCCTGATACCTCGCTGCTGGTAATGGTCCCGGTGGTGGTCGGCCAATTTACGCTGGCATAGGCTTTTTTTAAGTGTATTAACTGCCCGGCGGCGAGCTGCAGAAACATAAACAATACCCATCCCGGTTTCCCGGTGTTCGTAAGATTGGCGGCAAATGCCGGCAACCCAAAAAAACAGGTAAACAAGCGGGTAACAGAGTATAATCCCAACGATTACTAATAGTACCCTTGGAACGCGTCCTATAATCTCTCTAAGAGGTTTGTGCCAGTCCTTTTTTTCCATTTTCATCTCTCAGCTCTTAAATTCCATTATCATATAGAATAATTCCATTGACCAGTATTGTTTTTCTTGAAAGTTAAAAAATACATATTTTGTGCCTGACAGGAGGAATATAGGATGTCCCCAACTTCAAGAGGGAAAATTCACCTTTCCAATCCTTCAATAAATGCAAGCACGTTCCCTCCCAGCACTTCATGATTATACTCACCTTCCAAAATGCCGTAGCACCCCCCATGATACGTAAGGCTGCTTCGCGGCCCCACCTCCCCATGGTGCGGTAGTCAGCAGTGGAGAGCAGCCCGCCCCAGGCTTGAGCGTGGTTATCGAATCCGGCGGAAACAGCGATGACATCCGCACCACGGACGAGTGCATTTGAAGTTACAGCCGACATTCGCGCCAGGGTTGAACCAGCAGGATCAGTCCAGCCGAAGCCAGATACATGAGTCCCAGATAAGAAAAGACGATGGTGTAGTTGCCTTGGGTGAGATCCAGAATATAGCCGCTTAACCACGGACCGAGCGGTCCGGCCAGGAATCCGTAGGCAGTAAAAATCAGCCCGAAGATGGCTCCAAAATTGGCCATTCCGAAACAATCGCCGGCCAGTGGTGCTGTGACCGCAAACAGGGTGCCAAAGGCAAAGCCGATAACCGCCGCCAGGACGGTCCACAGCCAAATACCTTCCACATGGGGCATGATCAGATAGGCGACGGCAGCACCCGTAAAGCTGATCGCCATGGTTTGGCTGCGTCCCAGGCGGTCTGAGTAAAACCCGCTCACCAGCCGGCCGCAGCCGTTTGTCAGATTAAAACCGGTGAGTAACACGACTGCCTGGGTGAGGCCCAGCCCACGGGCCAACCCGTATCCTGTGGCCAGCACCAGCATGCTGGCACCGGCGCCGCCTGCCAACACCCAGGTTAGCCACAGGTACCAGAATTCGCGGGTTTTTAAAGCTTCAACCACCGAGCGGCTGGTCGGCTCAATCGTAGTATCGGCTGCCGGCGCCGATAGATCCGTCTCAGGAAACCGGATCAGCCTGGAAGCCGTCAGACCGACGATGAGCGCCACACAGCCAAATACCAGGTTGATTGTTTTATAGCCCCAGCTCGATAAAAGCGTTGTGAATACCGGAGACATGACGGCCGCTGACAGACCGAAGGCCATATTGAAAAATCCTGAGACCAGTCCACGTTTTTCGGGATACCAGCGCTGCACCGCCGTCAGCGCCGGGACATAGATAAAGGCCGAAGAGGCGCCGGCTAAAAACGCCCAGACGTATACAGCCGTCATGCTCTCAGCCCAACCCAGCCAGACAACACCGCTGCCACACAAAATTGCGCCCACAACGGCCAGTTTACCTGGGCCGTATTTTTCCTGCCAGAGTCCGCAAAGGTACATAAAGCAGGTGGCTCCGATTAGAATGAAAAAAATCGTTTGACCCACTTCACTGCCGCCAATATTGAACGCATGCTGCCAGTGTTGACGGAAAACTCCGGGAAAGCCGAAAATAAATGCCCCCGGCCAGAAAATGGCGCAGGCACAGGAGATCAGGATAGATGTACGTCCGGTTTTTACTGACATAATGACTCTCAGTTCAACTTTATACCGCTTTCCATAAAAATGTTCCAGAATAAGGAATGGCAGCATAAGTGGTTGTAAAAATGTTTATTTAGTTAAAAACACTACTTTGTGCCTGACAGGGGGAATATAGAATGTCCCCAATCCTTGGATTTCAAGATATATCAGCTCTTTCGTCCAGATAACGGGAAAGTACATATAGGCCATCCGGTGTAAAAGATTTTATGTCTTTTAGTTTCATTATTTCTTCTATGGTGTAATAGTCACCACTTTCTACTTCCTCTTTCTGAAGTACAATTTTACCGTCATATATGCAGCTGAAAACTCGCCCCCAGACACGGCACTGACTATCCTGATGGAAAAAATCGAATCGTTTCAAAAGGGGAATGTTTATTGCTCCTATTTCTTCAGCCAGTTCTCTTGTGGCTGATTCTTCATATGTTTCACCCGCAAGAACAACGCCCCCTGTGGCGATGTCATAATAACCCGGATATACATCTTTGCTTTGCGTTCGTTTTTGCACGAAGATTTTATTGCGTGAATTGAAAACCAGTATATAGCATGCTCTGTGAGGAAGATTTTGTGAACGCATCACAGATCGGGGAAGAGAGTCTATAATATTATTCTTTTCATCAACAATAGCGACAATTTCATCCATAGAATTCATCTTTTTCTTTTTTTATGAAACTATGCATAATTGGTAATAATGTGAAATGGATTACATAATATTTGTGATTTATATGTGATAATTACACAGACCTGATTATAAGTTATTCTCCTCAACTACTTGAATACCCTATATATATTGGCACACCATCTTCCTGTGCATGGTATTTGCATATAAAGCTTTAATTATATTAATAAGTTAGGATCATCTCCAAAAGAGTTGGAGTGATCCTAAGGGACCAAGGGGTCCAGGATTCAAGGGTTCAAGTGAAATACATTATAATTACAGAATGTTAAAAGTTTGAAAAAGTTGTGCTGTTTGGTGACCTGAACATTCATT
>JAUWOH010000100.1 GCA_030612225.1 Desulfobacteraceae bacterium | reverse complement strand
GCCATGAAAAAAGGGCGGTTTGAACTGGCTGACGGCGGAACTTTGTTCCTCGACGAAATAGGAGAGCTTTCGCCCGGCCTTCAGGTAAAACTTCTACGTGTTCTCCAGGAAAAGATCTTTGAAAGGGTCGGAGGAGTAAAGCCGGTTTCTGTAAATATTCGTATTATTGCGGCAACAAATAAGGACCTGAAAAATGAAATGATAAAACAGCAATTCCGTGAAGACCTTTTTTACCGGTTGAATGTAGTACACCTTGTATTGCCTCCACTGCAGCAGCGAAAAGAGGACATCCATCTTCTGTCCGATCATTTTATTGCCAAGTATGCACATGAACACAAATCAGACATTCCGGTTAATAGCATTGCAAAGGAAGTTGAACGGCTTTTTTATGATTATGCATGGCCCGGAAATGTTCGCGAGCTTGAAAATGTCATTGAACGTGCAATGGTTATGTGCACCACAGCTAAAATAAGTGAGGCGGATCTTCCTAAGGAATTTAAGGCAAATGTTTATAATACATTATACTTCGAAGGCATACCCGCAAATGCACATCTGGATGAAACCCTTGATTTGATTGAGAAAAGAATGATAAACAGGGCTCTGAAGTTAACAGGCAATGTTCAATCGGAAGCTGCAAAGCTGCTTGGCATTGGGAAAAGCGGCCTTAACTGGAAGATAAAAAAATTTAAACTTGATATTGGTTCAAAAATTTGAACCAATAGGTAAAAGAAAGAAAGCAAGTTGATTCAATAAGTTATATAGTTATAATAAAAATCGGGTTCAAAAATTTGAACCGGGCTAAAAACTTGTATAGCCAGTTATTTCACATGGTTAAATTGTCCGGCCTTAAAAATGGTTCAAAAATTTGAATTTTCTATCGTTTTAAGAAAATAAAAATAACAGGAAAATGTAGCATCTGCCGAATATTTTAGCGAATATACTGTTGTAATCATTGACATAATCAAGAGTGGAGAAAATATTTTTTAATTTTTCATAGTTTGGCAGGAGATTTGCATTACTTAAAGGCAACAAACAATTTCTTCATATGTTTTCCTCCTTTTGCGGCTAACCGGGGTGGTCTCGGTTAGCCGTTTTTATTTGATTACAGGTAACCGTTCACAGGTTCAGGGTTCAACGTTCAGGGTTAAGGGAAGGGCCTTGAAAACCCAAAATCCTGGTTGAACATAGTCATTTTTAAAAGAAATTGCCAATTTGGCTCTAAATTTTGGATTAGGCCTGTCGAAGATGACGCTTTGCTTATAAATACATGTTCCAAATGCAGTCCGGGAACGGAAATGGAACCTTGAACCTCTGAACCTTTGAACCCGTGAACGCCTACGATTACAAGTATGCCAGCTTTTCCCTCACAAGGTCAAAGTATATTGAATCTGTAAAATCAGAAACGATTTTACTGTATGCTTTTGAACTTTTCTCTTTATCACCTTCCCGGGAATAAAGCCTGCCAAGATTATACCAGGCTTCATTTTTCAGATCAGGCTGCGGTCCCTGGGCAGTCATTTCAAAGTATTGTATAGCACCGGCATAATCTCCCTTCTTTTCGTATGCATAACCCAGGCTGTTTAAAATTAGATTTTTAATAAATGGTTTGTCAGCAAAATCCCTCAACGATTTTTTGTAAAAAGCAATAGCTTCATCCGGTTTTCCGGCATTATAGCAAATATTTGCAAAAACAACCCGTGCAAGTTTTCCGCCATGCTTGCCCGAATATTTTTTCAATAACAACTGAAAATCTTTTTCCACCTCAAGGTAAGCCTTGTCAGCACCATCTTTTATCTTTACTGATTCGTATCTGGTTATATTCCGGTCAAGGAATATAGAAGCTTTGTCTTCGGCTTTATTTGAAAAATATCTCCAGCCGGAAAATGCCAGTATAAAACAAAAAATAACAGACACGGCAATTGTTATCTGATTTTTATGATCTATAATAAACTTTAGCAATTTGGATGAAAAAGTTATAAATTCATCCGGTTCATTGAGGAGCTGTTTTCGCGATATCTTTATTTTTCTTTTCTTTGCCATTTTTCCTCCATTGCGTTTATTGTAACCGTTCACGGTTCAAAGGTTTACCCGCCTTTGGCGGCGCCGTAGGCGACCAGGGTTCATAGGTTCAATGCAAATCTCAACCGTTGATACGTCATACCTGTCGAAGATCCCGCTGGGCGGGGAACTTTGGTTGCGGCTTTGGGTTGAAAAAGTAAATTCATGGCACGGCAGGTTGATTCATACGCAAAATGGCGGAATAATCCGATTGAGAGTTCCGCCAAGACTCATTTATTCCATCAGACTTTACCAAAAAAGAAACGTTGAACCTTTGAACCGTGAACCGTGAACCGTTACCTTCTATTTAAGCAATTTTTTTATTCTATCCCAACCTTCTTCAGGAATTTGAGCACCTATAACTCGGCAGACCTCTGATCCGCAAGCAGAGCCGAGTTCACCGCATTTTTCAAGCGGGTATCCGTTTGCCAATCCGAAAAGAAAACCGGAAGCCCAAAGGTCACCTGCACCGGTTGTGTCAACAGCAGGACCTGCTGCCTTTGGAGCAATTTTTATAATTTTACCTTTGCTTGAGATATAGCTTCCCCGTTCTCCAACCTTTAAAACTGCAATTTCAACTCCCTTAGAAAGAGCTCTGACAGCTTTTATTTCATCAGAAAAACCTGTAAACACACGGGCCTCATCTTCATTAGCTATAAGGATATCAACATATTCTTTTACAATTTTCATAAGAATATCTTTCGATTCTTCAACAACCGTAAAGCTGGCAAGGTCTAAAGAGATAAGAGCACCGGCTTCTTTGGCGGAATCTAATGCTGCCAGTATCAGGTCGCTGTTAAATACTAGATATCCTTCAATATGAACAATCGCTGCATTGTCAAAACAACCGGTTGATATTTCATCAGGCTTTATTTCAGATGAGGCACCAAGATACGTAAACATGGACCTCTGTGCATCGGGTGTAATGATGGAAAGGACTCTTCCTGTGGGTAGTGAAGATGTAAAAAGTAACGGTTCAACATTATTTTTTATCAGACTGGATTTAAGCAGCTTGCCCATGGAACCACAGCCGCATTTACCGACAAAACGGGTTTGCCCGCCAAGCTTTCCTATGCCTACAGCCGTATTGCAGGCTGAACCTCCAGGCAGTATGGAAGTGTTACTTTTTATTTTCGACAGAGTCTGTTCAACGAAATCCTTATCAACAAGGGTCATTCCACCCTTCACAGCGCCGGTTCTTTCCAAAAAATCGTCCCCTGCATAAACAAGAATGTCCATCAGTGCTGATCCTATTGACACAATAAGTTTTTTATTTGAAGGGTATTTTTTATTTTTACTCATTTTTTCAATAGTCTCTTCTTACGTGTAGTTAATATTCAAAGAGAAAGCTGTTTATCTAATCTAATGACATTGTGCACGGCTTTATAGGACAAACAGACCTGGTTGTAAAGAGAATTTGTTTTATCTCGAAATCAAACTTGATGGCGTCACACAAAGTTAAATATCCCACCTCCTTTTAGTTACCTGCCGCCTGGGAGGAGGAACCAAACTATCGCCGTATGTTGTGTTTATATATACCGTACAATGCACATATTGTGTTTTAGATGTTTCAAAACACAAAGCGGCATATATTTTATAATCTTTGCCCAAAAGTTCTTGACAGCCAATTGTTTGGGTGATATTGGTTCTAATTTGTGTGAGCGATATCTTCTTGAATTTAATAGATATTTTCTTACATGCAAAAATATTAATGATAATAAATTATATAAATAAAATAAGGATGTTGCCTTTTTAAATTTATATTATGATAGAGAAGTTTTAACCAAAATTAGACCGCACGAAAAGGGATTTTATTTTGGACAAAGTTAGGAAGGGAGGTGCAAAAATCTTAGGGCTATAGTCAAAATTGGTATAGGAAATTAAATAACAATAATTAATACAAAACAAAATTAGGAGGTATAATAAATGCCAAGTTTTGTAATTTCAGAAAAATGTGACGGCTGCAAAGGTGGGGATAAGACAGCATGTATGTATATTTGTCCCAACGACAACATGGTTCTTGAACCCAATGAAATGAAAGCTTACAACCAGGACCCGGATCAGTGCTGGGAATGCTTTTCATGCGTAAAGATCTGCCCCACCCAGGCAATCGAAGTAAGGGGTTATTCTGACTTTGTACCCATGGGAAGCAGCATAATGCCAATGCTGGGTACCGAAGATGTTATGTGGACGTGTAAGTTCAGAAACGGACTTATCAAGCGCTTTAAGTTCCCCATTAGGACAACTCCCGAAGGTGCCGCTAATGCATATCTGGACCTTAAAGGCAATGACATTGAAAGCGGCCTGCTTTCAACTGAAGAAGCTGACGGTTATACTCTTCCGACACCCCAGGCGACTGTCTAAGCAGGTTTTATTTTAACCCAGAAAAAAGACTAATTTCGATTATACATATTTTTAAGGAGGATATAATATGGCATTACCAAACAAACCTATGGGTGAACTCAAGGCCGTAAGGGATCCGGAAGTCGAAGAGCGAGAAGTCGATATCCTGATCGTCGGCGGTGGAATGGCTGCCTGCGGGGCTGCATTTGAAGTAAAGAAATGGATGGACGAAGGACAGAGCGTTCTGTTGTGCGATAAGGCTGCAATGGAAAGAAGTGGTGCAGTTGCCCAGGGCCTGTCGGCTATTAATACTTATGTTGGTGAAAATTCAATTGAAGACTATGTCCGCATGGTCAGAAACGACCTCATGGGACTTGTCCGCGAAGACCTTATCTATGACCTGGGCTGTCATGTAGATGACTCAGTCCATCTGTTCGAAGAATGGGGACTTCCCATCTGGAAGAAGTCTGAAGAGGGGAAAACCCTGGACGGGAAAAAAGGCCAGAAGCTGGGTACGTTAAAAGGCGGTGCTGCCCCTGTCCGAACAGGGAAGTGGCAGATCATGATCAACGGCGAGTCTTATAAAAGGATCGTTGCAGAGGCGGCAAAACTTGCCATAGGAGATGATAATATTATAGAGCGATGCTTTATCGTTGAGCTTCTCCTTGATGCCAACAACGAAAACCAGATTGCCGGTGCCGTCGGTTTCTCCGTCCGCGAGAACAAGGTTTATATCATCAAGTGTAAGACAATGATGGTAGCCTGTGGCGGTGCGGTTAATATTTATCAGCCCCGGTCGGTTGGTGAAGGTAAGGGACGTGCATGGTATCCTATATGGAATGCAGGCTCCACTTACACCATGTGCATGAAAGTCGGTGCAGAGCTTTCCATGATGGAAAACCGTTTCACCCCGGCTCGTTTTAAAGACGGATACGGCCCTGTGGGTGCATGGTTCCTCCTGTTCAAAGCCCAGACTCTCAATGGTCTTGGTGAAGCTTTTGCAGGAAGTGATGCAGCAAAGGCCGAGCTTGCAACCTATGCACCTTATGGAACAGCAGCCATTACACCGACCTGCCTGCGTAATCATCTGATGCTCGTTGAGATGAAAGCAGGGCGTGGTCCCATTATCATGGATACTGTTTCAGCACTGGCTAAACTGGGTGAAACCATGGATAAGAAAGAGCTCAAGCATCTTGAGTCTGAAGCATGGGAAGATTTTCTTGACATGACATGCGGACAGGCTAATCTTTGGTGTGCACAAAACTGCGAGCCTGAAAAGAAAAACTCCGAAGTTATGCCAACAGAACCTTATCTGCTTGGATCTCTTTCAGGCTGCTGCGGTCTGTGGTGCTCTGGTCCGGATTTGGATTGGGTACCGGATGCATACAAATGGGGCGACAAGGGCAAGGTTTATAATCGGATGACCACGGTTACAGGGCTTTTTACAGCCGGTGACGGTGTCGGTTGCTCCGGCCATAAGTTCTCTTCCGGTTCACATGCCGAAGGTCGTACGGTTGCAAAAGAAATGGTAAAATTTGCCAAGGACCATGCAGATTTTTCACCTGCTATAAGCCAGACCAAAGAAGAGTTTGTTGACATGATTTACAAGCCGGTGAGGACATATCTTGACAACTATGAATATACGACCCAAGAGGAGATTAACCCTGCCTATGTCAAGCCTTCCGGAATGGCTCTGCGGCTTATGAAAGCCACCCATGAGTATGGTGCAGGTACGGCAACCTTCTATCAGACCAGCAGCAAATCCCTGGAAATCGTCATGGATCTACTCCAGACCATGCGCGAAGACTGTGAAAAGCTGGCTGCCGGTGATCTCCATGAGCTAATGCGAGCCTGGGAAATCGAGCATCGTATATGGACTGTTGAATCACATCTGCGTCATATCCAGTTCAGGAAAGAAACCCGTTACCCCGGTTTCTACTATCAGTCCGATTATCCGGGACAGGATGATGAAAACTGGTTCTGCTTTGTAAACTCCAAGTATGATCCGAAAGCAGGAACCTGGGATGTATTCAAGAAAGACTATATCAAGATCATTTCTGATTAATAGCTTATCGGCTGCATTTTAGTCGATTACAAGCACCTCCAGGTGTCGCAAGACACCTGGAGGTTTTTATTAATTTTTTCTTAACACAACTGCTTTCAGGCGATATCCGGATTGAAACTTGAAACCTGAAATTTGAAACCGGATAGTTGCACCGGATTCAACGGATGCTTTTCATCATTCCTGGTGGTCTATTACGGACCTATATCATAATAAACCTACCATAATAAGCTACCGACGAATTTCCAATTTCAAGTTTTTAGTTTCAAAAATAAAGGATATCGTCTGAAGACAAGCATTTAAAAAGTATATCAACTACTCAGGTTCAGAGGTTCATCGGTTCAGGGTTTTCGAGAAGGTTTCGATTCTGAATCGGATACGGAATTCAACAAATTCTTAAGATACGGCAAGTCACTAACCGTGAACTGTGAACATGGCAACCTGAGCAGTTATTAACAAACAGCTATTAACTTTTAATGCACGGAGGGATAGCATGACAGAAGACAAAGCAACCCCTGCAAGCGGAAGCATTTTGGTTGTTGGAGGAGGGATAAGTGGAATAACCACGGCCCTCGAAGCTGCTGAAGTGGGGTACGAGGTGTTTCTGATCGAAAAAAATCCTTACCTGGGCGGAAGAGTAGCACAGCTTAATAAATATTTTCCAAAGCTATGTCCTCCGACCTGCGGTCTTGAAATCAATTTCAGGAGAATTAAGGATAATCCAAGAGTAAAAGTATTGACAATGGCCGAAGTTGAAAAAGTTGACGGTACGCCCGGCAGCTACAACGTCTCTATCAAATTAAATCCTCGTTATGTTAATGAAAACTGCACATGCTGTGGAGAGTGCGAAGAGGTTTGTGAAACTTTGATAGACAGCAGCTATAATCTTGAAATGAATAAAATCAAAGGAGCATACCTGCCTTTTGAAATGGCCTTTCCTGCCCGGTATGTCATGGCCCCTGAAATCAAGGGAACAGATGATGCAAAGAAGTGCAAGGATGCCTGTAAGTATGATGCCATAGACTTTGATATGGAGGCGAAGACGCTTGACCTGCAGGTTGGGGCTGTTGTCTGGGCAACAGGTTGGGAACCGTATGATGCAAAGAAAATAGACAATCTCGGTTTTGGTCAATACCCAAATATCATTACTAATATGATGATGGAGAGAATGGCTTCTCCCAATGGCCCGACAAAGGGAAAAATTGCTCGCCCGTCAGACAGCAAGGAGCCTGAAAGCATTGCTTTTGTTCAGTGCGCCGGATCAAGGGATGAAAATCATCTTCCCTATTGTTCCTATATCTGCTGTATGGCTTCGTTAAAGCAGACTACCTATGTACGTGAGCAGTATCCTGATGCTAAAATTTATATCTTTTATATAGATGTAAGAGCTCCGGGCCAGAGGTACGAAAAATTTTATCAAAAGATAAAAGAGGATGAAAACGTCTTTATGATTAAAGGCAAGGTTGCTGAGGTCAGTGAAGAAGATGGTACCGGAAATATCACCGTGGTTGCCGAGAATGCCGTAACCGGGGAAAAGACAAACCAGACTGTCGAAATGGTTGTCCTTGCTACCGGAATGCAACCGACAGCGGCAGGTGCAAAACTTCCTGCCGACCTGAAGTATAATGCTGATGGCTTTATCATTAACGATTTTGAGAAAGGCGGCATGTTTGCTGCAGGATGTGCCAATAAACCTGCCGATGTCGTATCTTCAAATCAAAATGCAACCGGTATGGCCCTTAAGGCTATTCAAACCCTGGTGAAGAAGTAGGAGGTATCCATGGATAAAAAGTATGGTGTATATATATGCACAGGCTGCGGAATCGGGGATGCCCTTGATATAAAGGACTTGTGCGGCGTACCGGAAGAAGAAGGGCTTCCTGTTCAAACCCATCCGTTTCTTTGCGGTAAAGAAGGAATTGAACTTATAAAAAAAGATATTGAAGAAAAAAGCATCAATACCCTGGTTATTGCAGGATGCAGCAGAAGGGTCAATTTTGATGTCTTCAGTTTTGACGGCTGCATTGTCGATCGGGTCAACTTAAGAGAAGGGGTTGTATGGTCTCACCCTCGTTCTGAATTCCCGGCGCTTACTGAAGAACAAAAAGGTAGCGAAGAGCATTTTGACCGGGTTCAGATGATGGCCGAAGATTACCTAAAAATGTCAATGGCAAAGGTTGAGAAAATAGATCTGCCTGAACCATCTTTGCTTGAAACCTTAAGCAGGAAAATACTGGTTATTGGTGGTGGTATTACAGGTATTTCCGCTGCCGTTGATGCTGCAAAAGCAGGATATGATGTAACCATTGTTGAAAAGGAAGCCGAGCTTGGCGGACATGCAAATCACTGGCGCAAACAGCTCCCCTTAACCGATCCTTATGAAAGCCTGCTTTCTCCAATAATCGGCGACAAAATAAAAGAGCTTGATAGCTATCAAAATATAACGGTTAAAACAGGGACGGTTGTTGCCCGTATCGCCGGACAACCTGGTGAATTTACCGTGACGCTTAAAAAACCCGGTGAAAAAATCGAGTTTGATGTTCCTTATCCTCTCCCGGATGAAATGAAAATTGATGAAAAAGGAAAAGAATTCGATGTGGAAAAACTCCATGAGATCTATATGGAGTATAACAAAGGAAGACAGGACATTCTGGCTCTTGACCCGAAAGGTGAACTCTTTGGTGCAGTTATACTGGCCGCAGGCTGGCGCCCGGCTGAAGTCGAAGGGGAAGAATTTGCTCACCTGGGCCTGGGACAACTGCCTGACGTTGTGACCAACACAAAGTTTGAAGAAATAGCCACAAAAGGGAAGATAGCAAGGCCATCTGACGGAAAAGAAGCCAAATCCGTTGTTTTTGTGCAAAGTCCCGGCAAGGGCGACGATGACAGTGACTTTGATTTTGGCGGTTCGGTCACAAGCCTTGTCTCTCTCAAGCAGGCAAAATATGTGCGGGAAGATTATGAAGACGGGAAAGCCTATATTTTTTAC
>JAUWOH010000287.1 GCA_030612225.1 Desulfobacteraceae bacterium | reverse complement strand
CCATACTTTCTTTCAAGACGCCGTACTATAAAATGACCACGTGCCATATCCTGAAAATGATCAATAAATAATGTATTAATAATAGCTCCTCCTGCTGCTCCTATTGCAGGAATTGCTTGTGCTGCTGCTTTCTCCGATACTTGAATACTAAAGCGCTCTGCAATTTTAACTATCAGTCGAACAAGGGCAGGAGTACCTTCTTCAGCCAGACCTTTTTCCGCCATATATTCAGCAGCCTTTGTCACAGATCGTGCTAAAGCTGCACGGATTGCAAAATAGCCGGATTCAGAAGCATCATCACTCTTGCTTGGTCCACCTAAAGCAAAGACCTTAATACACGCTATTTGGGACTCAACTTTACTGATAGTTTCACCTTCGCTTCTTGCAATATCAGCGATAGATCGCAACATGATTGTTGTTGATATTGGCAGCTCTACTGCCAATGCCGGTAACCCAAAGAAACCTCCTATGCCACCTGTTGTCGCTACTGCTATTTTATGCCAGATATTTGATGCTTCTTCACCATACGAATCTTTCATTGTGAAAACTGCGGCCTGAACTGCTTTGGATAGTGCTTCCTGGGTCATTTCGCCGATTTTCACGTTCCAATTGTCAGGCAAGAGCTCGAATCCTTTTTCGATTGGGGTACCAAGTAAATTGGTGATTTTTGCTGCAATACCTGGATTCTCCAGCAGCGTCTTTGCTTTTTTCAAATCATTCAAATCTGTTTGCTGAAAAGTCATGATTATCCTCATTGATGGCGCCATCCGGTGCTTATTCAAAAACTTTTTACGAGATCATTCTCGTTTTTTCCCGAGCAGGTTGAGAAATCTATCAAGAATATTTGGATCTGGAAGGTGAATTGTCATATGAGCATTCTAAAATAATTTGTTGCATTTTGAAAGTCTAACTTTAATATTTCCTATATTACTTTTCCTCACAATTCAATAAATCAAGCCACGAGCCTGTTCCTTTGCATAATCGCTAATCAAGGTTTGAGCATATTTTTCAACTGCTTATCATAATAAAAACAGATTATCATCGATTTTCATACAAGATTCAGGTATCAAATTTATAAATCGTATGAGTTGACAAAACGGTTTGCCGTCACTATATAAATTTTATTCATTAACGGTATCATTCGCAGTTTTGATTAATCTTTTTCACCGCCAGTGCAATGACTTTATCGGTTATTTCTCTGAAATTCATTCCTTTTGGAAAAGATTGCCTGATTAAGCCGTTCGTGTTTTCGCCCGCCCCGCAGGTCCCCGTGGAAAGCCGGGATTAAAACCGGCAGATCGTGCTGGGGTACTTTCGTGATTAATAAAAAATAAGGAGAAATAAAAATGGTTGAAGATTTGAAAAAAATGTACAAGACAATTATGGATGACCATTTTCCACCTAATATGGAAATAAGCTTTGTTGACGGGGATAACCGGCAGACACTTTTTTACGAAAAAGTAGTCTGGACAGTAGATAACATAAATAAGGGGCTGCGGTACGGCGAAAATCCCGGCCAGGAAGCTGCCCTTTTCAGGCTTGTAAACGGCAACCTGGTTTTAGGCCAGACCGAGACTCTTCAACCTGGCAGGTTTCTGGCTTCAGATATTGAGCTTTTACAATCCGGCAAACATCCTGGCAAAACCAATTTAACCGATGCAGATAATGCAATGAATATCCTTAGATATTTTGTGGATAAGCCCACAGTTGCTATTGTTAAGCACAATAACCCCTGCGGTGTTGCAAGGTCGGATTCTCTGGCTGATGCCTATATCAAGGCAAATATGGCAGACAGAATAGCCGCTTTTGGAGGATGTATCGCCCTTAACAGGCCTGTTGACAAGGAAACGGCAGAAGAAATCTCTAAGCAGTATGCAGAAGTTGTGGTTGCTCCTGATTTTGAAGAAGGAGTGATGGATATTTTTGCAAAGAAGAAAAACTTAAGGATTATCCGCATTGACAATATAAACAGGCTTCAGGACTTTGTTGGCCAAAGGTGCGTGGAATTTAAAAGCCTGATAGACGGCGGTGTTATTGCCCAGTGGTCGTTTGTCCCGAAAGCCAGGTCCAAAAACGATCTTAGCCTTGCTGAATGTGAATATAAGGGAAAAACATATAAAATTGAAAGGGAGCCCACACAGCAGGAATATGATGATTTGCTTTTTGGCTGGCTGGTTGAGTCCGGGATTACATCAAATTCCGTCATTTATGTAAAGGACCAGGTAACAGTTGGAATAGGAACAGGAGAACAGGACAGGGTAGGGGTAGCAGAGATTGCAAGGGACAAGGCATACCGAAAACTTGCGGATCGTTATTGTTTTGAAATGTATGCAATCCCCTATAATGAACTGAAAGCTCAGGACAAAAAAGAAGAAATTGATTTAAAAGTTACAAAAGAAAAAGGTGGGTTGATCGGTGCCGCCATGGTCAGCGATGCATTCTTTCCTTTCAGAGATGGCGTGGATGTGGGAATAAAAGAAGGCATTACATCTGTAATCCAGCCGGGTGGTTCAGGAAACGACTACCAGTCCATCGAAGCATGCAACGAAGCCGGCGTTACGATGGTATATACCGGGCAGAGAAGTTTTAAGCATTGAAACCCTTATGATGATTGAGAGTTTTGCTTTTCTTTGATGTCTCCGTGTCTGGGCTGCTCATTGTACTCATTTGACACCGGAGGTATTTTGGGGAGTTCTTGTAATCGCCACAAAACATTGAATATCGAATATCGAACAAGGAATATCGAATGATGAAGGGTGGAATCGCTTTGCTCCAGGCGTCGCCTACGGCTATACCCCGGCAAGCTATCTTTTTAATATTAAAAAAAAATGGCAGAATACCTTACTTCGATATTCATTATTCCTTGTTCGATATTCTGCGGTTCAAAAAAGCACTTACAAAACCGATAGCTACCATAGCTACGGTGTCATGAGTGAGTAAAGGCCAGGTGTCTGTGAGAAGAATCCTATTCTTTTACCGGTTCCGGGCCAAAGGGTTTAAAAAAGACTATCAGTTGCGGAAGCAGCGTCAGGGCGGAAATCAGGGCAATTAACATTGCAAGTCCTGTAAGCAGACCGAAATAAATACTGGGAATAAAATTAGACAGAACCAGGATTGAAAAACCTATAATTATCGTCAGTGATGTATAGTACATGGCGTAGCCAATGCTTCCGTGAGAGCGATGAACAGCATTGATGTAATTTTGATCGACTTTAAACTCCTGTTTGAACCTGTGGATATAATGAATCGTATCATCAACGGCAATCCCGACACTTATCGCAGCAATTGTAATGGTCATCATATCAAGGGGAATCTTCAGCCAGCCCATAAAACCCAGGACAACTCCAATGGAAAGCAGGTTCGGGAAAATGGCGATCAGCGCTATTTTGATTGACCTGAACAGGATTAAAAACATGCACATCAACGCCAGCACAGTTATTCCCAAAGTCAGAATCTGTGAATTAAACAGGCTTTGCAGCATATTATTATATAACACCAGCATGCCGGTTAAATGAACATTCTTTTCTTTTAAACCAAGCTTGCCTATCAGATCCTTGTGTATCCGTTTTAGAAGCTCGTTTCGTTTTAATGATTTTTCTGAATCAATAATGCGGATTGAGAAACGAACCTGGTCATTCTCTACTGACACATAAGGGTTAAGTACTATATTTTTAAATTCAGCAGGCAATTCGCTGTACAGCAATGCCAGTTTAAAATTGTCCAGGGGTTTGCCGCTGTTCAGCTTTTCAGCGATTTGCATCATCGTTCCAATGGACAGGACTTTGCCGGTTTCCGGCAGGCCGTCAAGATAAGCATGAATTTTCTTAACCTGGTCCATCTTTTCGGAAGTAAACCAGTATTTATCATCGTCTATAGCTTTATCGAATTCGTCGAATTCGGCAAACTCATCGGTATTTTTCGTATCTGTTCCGGATGTAGTTGCAGGTGACAGTGCCTCCGGTTTTTCAATTTCAACAATAACATCTAAAGGAGTGGTGCCGCCGAGATCTCGATCAATCATCTTCATGCCCTGGTATATCTCGGTGGTATGCTTAAAATAATCGATAAAGCTGTTTTCAACAACAAGTTTCGAAATCCCCACGGCGCTAATAATAAAGGCAATGCAGCTTATAACCGTTATCATAGTGCCATGTCCCTGGGTAAATTTTGCCAGAATTGATGTTAGCGAGAATTTAACATCGAATTTGGGCTTTACAGTCTCTTTATTAAGCAGCATTACACCGGCAGGGAAAAGCAGGAATGTTACAAATAAAGAAACAGTAATGCCTGCAATCATCATCCAGCCAAAAGTTATAACCGGCAGGATATTGCACAGCAAAAGTGAACCAAAACCGGCCATGGTTGTCAGTCCGGCATAAAGACAGGGCCTTAACATCAAACGGACAGTATCAAGAACAAGCTTTCTTTGGTTGGCTTCAGGATCTTTTTGTGAAAGTTCCCGGTAACGGACGATCAGATGAATCGTTATGGCCATGGTGATTATAAGTTGCAGGGATATAAAATTAGAGGATATAACCGTCACTTCCAATCCGAACAAACCAAGGAGCCCCATCATCGAGATGGCGGAAAAACCGCAGCAGAGCATAGGCAACATGACCCACCGCAATTTTCTGAAAATAATACTTAAGGTGACAATCAAAAAAAAGAACACCCCGATACC
>JAUWOH010000338.1 GCA_030612225.1 Desulfobacteraceae bacterium | reverse complement strand
GCAATAGAATGGATAGCAATAATCGCGATAGCTCCCCATGGGCTAAAAAAGCAGTCAATCCCATATGCAAAACCCCAAAATAATAATGGCATAAGTGGAAATCCTGGCAGAATACTGACGCTGCGTCGTTCGTCTTCAGGTATACCAGCTTTGATATCCTCAATAGCAAGCTTGCCAGCAGGTGCAATGACAATAGCCAACCAGCTGCAAAATATTATAATTGGCAATATTATGTTCATTTTTTATGCCGAACGTCTTGAGCTAACTTGCCGGCTTCCATACTTTGGAGCTTGCAAGGGTCTTTACGAAAAACCGCATAATTTTCTCGATCAGGTTCAGCGATTTGTTAAAACCTAAACCCAGGTTTAAGCGGCATTTGAACTGAGTACTTGTACCTCTTTTTCAAGGCGCTCTGCCAGCAGATCCTCGGTTAGTTCAAGATCAAAACGGGTTTGGAGATTTAACCAAAATTGAGGCGAGATTCCAAAAAATCGCCCTAAACGCAAGGCTGTGTCAGCTGAAATTGACCGTTTTCCATGAACAATTTCGTTAATTCGTCGCGGAGGTACACTTATGTCTTTGGCAAGTCGATATTGACTGATTCCCATTGGTTTTAAGAATTCCTCAATAAGGATTTCACCAGGATGAATGAGAGGAAGTTTTTTATTTTTCATTTTTGACTCCTAATGATAATCTGCAATTTCAACATCATATGCATCACCGGCCTTCCATTTGAAACAAATTCGCCATTGATCGTTGATGCGGATGCTATGTTGACCTTTTCGGTCACATTTTAAAGCTTCCAATTTGTTACCAGGAGGAACGCGTAAAGCATTTAATTCGGTAGCCGCATCCAAAATAACCAATTTTCTGCGTGCAAGATGCTGAATATTTTGAGACAACTTTCTGGAAAAACGTCTATTGAATATTTTTTTCGTTTCTTTATTCCGGAAAGTTTTTATCATGAGAACATATTAACGCAATCCGTTATTAACGTCAAGCGTTATGTTTACATATTTAGATTTATAAACAGATCAATGAGGTGAGTACTTGGATCCGATTAAATGTTTTATGAAGTGGTTCCCACAACCCCCGCAGTTAGCGCAATTTTGGATTTCAACTCGTCCAACAGTGTTAATAGACGGAAAATTTTTCCATGATATTTGAATTTTTACCGAACCTAAACACAAATACTTTTTCTCTATTAAAAGAACCGTACAGCAAAATTTATTAAAACAGCAAAAAACGCGATGAACCCCACAATGATTGCAAGATAGATTAAGATTTTTATAAAACCCATAGATATCTCAACAGTTGATTCTAACCGTACTAAAAATGGCTTTTGGGCTATCGTGCCCATCCTGGAGATGGAAAATAATCTATGATAAGGGCCAAAAGCAGACTTGCCCCCCCATTGTTATAGTTGAAGTACCCTGTCAACTTATAAACTGATGTCCCCTACCCTATCCCCATTCAAATATCTCTTGAATGGTGGGATGCCTGTATTCTGCTGGCCCTGTCAATACTACGAGGTTTGGCAGAATCTTAGATGCACCGCCTCCATGAGTGTGCCCGCAGAGCACAGTCATTCGCTTGTCTTGATGCTTCTTCATTACTTCTGAGAGGATGTCTCCTACAGCCTTGCACGAGAAAAAAGGAAGCCAGTCTGGATCAGAATAGTGACCATCATACCATGCAGCCTCCATGAATGGAGGCACGTGCGTAAGTACTACTACATGTTCAGTCGCCCTGAGAGCTTCGGGTAGAACTGTTTGGAAATGCTCTGCTGCTTCGTCCCCCAAGTGATTAAGCCGTTGAAGCCGCTCCTCCGCAGAAAGGCCGGCAAGTTCGGAAATCAGAAGGAAGTCGTTCAGCATAACATGCGAGTTATGATAGTTACCCAGTCGTGCGTCGCCCCACCCATCATGACCGACAAGGCATGTCGTTGAGGTCAGATAGACCGGACCACAGACGTTGAGCCAGTGTAGGTGACGTGACCCCTTTGATAAGGCTGTCATGTTCGCTCTTACGCCAAGAATCGAACCATGATAGTAGTCATGGTTCCCGAGCACAAAATACACCGGAATCGCAAGTGTTTGAGCCATTCTCGAAAGGTAGTCTCCAACGCTAGGCGCTTGTGCAATATCACCGGAAATGAGAATTGCGTCAGCGTTCTTGTCACATAAGTCTCGAATGAAATTGCTGAATCCCGATTCGTCCAGGAATTCAAGATGAATGTCTGTTAGCCAGAGTACTTTCATTTTGATACGCTCTACCAAGTTTACCGTGCAGATTTGCCCCCTCATTTTATTCTTTATTTAATATCGGTATTCAGGTTTTACGATAATGTCTTGAACATAAAAGTATAAACCACCATCTCCTACAATTCTTCCTAAACCGATAATCTCTCCTTCTCTTTCTAGACATACGGAAAACAAGGACTGCTCGATTGATACTTCGGTTGCTTCTTTCACTGGCACTCCCCAACCGACAAGTTCACGTAGGTAGGAATATTCATTAACAGTTGGTTGCCTAAATTTGATTGTTACTTTATCCATTTTTTATTTTTCGAACAACTGGGTAACAGGCTGGTGAAAGCGGAGAGCTTGAGCCAGTCCTAGTTCAACTCTTGGTTAGCGTATTTGGGGGACTCCGAGTAGAGAAAGTCCAAGGCAGAATCATACTAACAGAAAACATGCAAATCAGCGTTTGAAGTCCCTGAATCTAGTGTCGATGGCGCTAATATTTTCAATGCGGATCAGGGCATCAAAATAATCTTTACCATCTAATTTTTCCAAATGCATTAAGTGGTTCCCAACTTCCTTAACGAATCCGGAAAAGGTTTTCCCTGAATCAAGGGTTACATAAACTCTTTTGCCGATAAGCGATTTTAAGTTGTCCGCCAGAGAGGATTTTACATTATAGCTTATTCCTTCAATGGCAACTACTTTTGACTTTGCCTCCACCTCCGCTGGTAGCATAAATATTGTTACATAAAACAGAATAGCCAAAGCTAATCCCACAAAACCAACCATCTTTGATCTCTTCATCATAATAAACCTCCAATCTTTTTTATTTACAACCGTCTAATTCTACTAAACGAAAGCATAAATAAGAAATCCGCCAAATGCAACTGCTAAGATACCGCCAACACGACCATAAGGCTTTGATAAAGACAAAGCCCACGACATTAACCGATTGAAATTGCGACGCCCCATGACAGCCATAATTATAGCGGCAACAATAGAGAGCCAACCAATAATTTCAATGACAAAAGGAAATTTAGATACGCTGGATTGGTATATCAGTAAAGCACCAATAACCAGTCTTACTACAACAGCCAGAATATGTAATACCAGCTTGCCCAAATTATTTCGCAGAAAGCCGAATATAACTTCCGGATTTATTACAATTACTATTCCGGCCAACAGAGTCAGAGCACCAAATATTATTATCAATACGGTCATAATATATTTCCTATATCAACGCCTTAACTTTGGGGCTGACTTGGAGTGCAACGAGAAGTCGGTCCTACACAAGTGATAGGTTATGTGCAGTTTTGCATCTTAAGATCACGCATGAACACCAGCCAGCCTCCAGCTAATATGAATATCTATCCAAAGGATTGGCGTAAATCTCGTTCCTGAACATAAGGCCCACCTTCTTCATAAATGGAATCGATAAAAAATGTCGCTGCTTTCAAGTGTTTTTATTTTCATGTTTTTCAAGTTCTTGATCGATTTGTTTTGATAGTGACAATGCCCATTGGTAAATTGTTTCATTTTCATCTTTTATAATTTCAAAGATTTTCCTCAAATTCGATTTTGCAGCGTTATGGTTTTGAAATCCTTCCCAGAGTATTTGCGCTTTTAGAAACAGGGCATCGGGAAAATCAGGATCTAACCGGATAATTCTGTTCACCGTATTTAAAGCTTTTGGGTATTTTTCATTCCTCTTGAAATGGCGAGCCTGATTCATATCGCTTTCAAGCTGCTCGCGGATACTCCAATGGGCTGC
>JAUWOH010000127.1 GCA_030612225.1 Desulfobacteraceae bacterium | reverse complement strand
GACCGGAAATTTAACTGTTTTTAGTTCAGTGAATGAAAAGAGTATTGCAACAATGATAACAGCGGTGCCGATGGCTGCCACAGCAATTTTTATTTTTTTTACCTTATTGGGGAATACTCTCTGGATACATGAACGGACCAGAAAAAAATTAACTATGGATCTATTTTGAATGATCATGGTCATAATGCATCTATGGCACAGGTTAATTATTTTCCTGGGATACCCACCTGTTGCCCAGTAAATTGCCCAAAGAGCAGGTCTGGTAAAAAAAGTGTAAGTCCTGTTCAGATCAATCGACTGTTCAAGCCTGAACTTTATCATAAGTCGGGTATCATGAAAGCCAAGCGGTTTTAAAAAGTGATAAAGATTGATCCTGTCGGCAAAATTGGCATGCAAGTCAATAGTCTTTTCAAATTCTTCCTGGGCAAAAATAACTATTTGGAGCAGTTTATACTCATTAGTTTCATAATTAAGAAATTCACGCAGGATTTCCAGGCAAAAAACAGGTATCTTTTGACCTTCGTCAATAATCAAAATTACTGTTTTTTTCTCATCGACACCTTTACGAAACAGATACTGTTTTATGCTTTCTTTGATTTGCCAGTCATTTGAACCTTTGACGGGTTTATACCCCTTAAGCATTTTATAGACAGTTGAAAGAAATTCTGAAGTATTTGAAAAAAAAGGATCGAGTATAAGGTGGGTTTCAATCTCCTTGTTTAAGGCGAATCTGCTAATGAGCTGTCGGCAAAGGGTGGTCTTACCGGTACCGACATCTCCGATGATTACATTCAAACCCCTGCGCAGCCTGAGGGCGAGTTCCAGCTTTTGAAGGCAATCAAGGTGTTGCCTGGACTGGAAAAAAAATTTCGGATCAGGTGAATTGGAAAAAGGTTCCTTTTTAAGATTGAGAATGCTGAAGTAGTCCATAGCTATTTTTATCACGAAAGCACGAAAATTCGAAAACACGAAAAAGGAGAATATAGTTTCGTGCTTTCGTCTTTTCGTGTTTTCGTGATTGTTTTTTATTGTTTTGCCACAAAGTTCCGGGGTTCACGGTTCAGCGTTCAGGGGTTCAAAGGTTATTTTAACCGTGAACCATGAACCGTGAACTGTGAACCGTGAACCTTTTACTTCTGCTTTCTATCCTCCCAGCCTTTCCTCCAGAACATACGGGGTAATGAATATAAGCACTTCCTCCATATTTTTAGTTTTTCCCCTGCTTCTAAAAAGAAAACCGATCCCTGGAATATCTTTTAACCAGGGCACCCCGTATTCGGTTTCACTGACTGTTTCTTTGTTCAGACCTCCGATGACGGTTGTCTGGCCATTTGCGAGTATAACGTTTGTTTCAGCTTTTTTTGTAATAATTGTTGGGTTACCTGCAACAGTTCGGGTAAAATCAAGTTCGTCCTTATTGGTAAGAATTTTTAATTTAACAGTGTTTTTATCAATAACGTATGGAGTTACTTCCAGTCTTAGAACCGCGTCTTCATATTTGATATTAACCTCTCCATCTTCAACTGTCTGAATGGGAACCCTTGCACCGCTTTCAATAATTGCTAACTGATTTTCAAGTGTGGTAATAGAAGGGCTTGACAGGATATTTAGTTTACCTTCTTTCTGGAGCGCAGTTAGCTGGACTGTAAGCAAGCCTTTGCCAATGTTTTGAAACATATAACCAAGGGTCATGCCTGTTGTGCCTTCAAGGGCGGCTGGAAAATTGAACATATTCCCGATTGCCGGAAGATACGTGCCTGGGGGGGGAGTGGGATCCAACAAAGATCCGTCAGATGTTGTTCCGCTACCGAGCCAGTGATTATTACCGCCTGATGTGCCATAGCCCAGGCCACCCCACTGAATACCAAGCTGGCGGGCAGTATCACTGGTTGTTTCAACAATATGGGCTTCTATAAGAATCTGTGCGGTGGGTCGGTCAAGTTTTTCAATAATGGATAAAATTCTGCTTATATCGCCTCCAATTGCCTGTATAATAAGAGAATTAGTATGTTCGTCAACTAAAACCGATCCAAGGGGCTTTCCGTCTTTATTCAGTGTGAGAAATTTTTCTAGATTTTCCCTGAGCTTTGCAGCTTCTGAATAATTAATATTGACTATCTGAGTTATAAAAGGCTCGATAATCCTTAAATCTCTTTTCTGGAACTCTCTTTTCAGCTCGTTTTCCATATCCTCATTTGTCATGATACGGATAATATCACCTTCCCAGGCATAGGCTAGTCCGTGTGTTCGCAGAATGCTTTTAAAAACCTGATCCCACGGCGCTTTTGTTATATTAATATTAATCTTACCTCTTATCTTTTCGTTGAGCATAATATTCTGATTGGCAACTCTGGAAAGGGCTCGAAGAAGAACACTTACTTCTACATCGTTCATTTTCATTGTAATCTTTTTTTTAGGAAGAGGCTTTTTATATTCAGATAATAAGCCTGAGGCGAAAGTTGATTTTGCCTCTTTTTGGGAAAGACTTCTATCAAGCTTTCTGGCAGAAGGAGAGAAGCCTTTCGATTCCTGTGCTTTGACTTTCCATTCGTCAAAGAAAAGATTTGATCTTTCTTTCTTTTTAGAAGCACAGCCGCATATCAGTGCAATAAAAAAGATAGATAAAACAAACCATATAGACATTATTTTAAAATGATTGTTTTTTTTCATAAGATTAGCTCGCTGCTTGCTTTTTAAGATTGATGATTTAAGATTGACGATTGACGATTTAAGGATGGCAATCATTTTTATAAAATTGATTGAGCATAACGACTTCCGTCAATCGACAATCAACAATAGGCAATCGACAATCATCAAATTTCTTCCAAAGGAATAGTAATTTCTTCTTGTTTCCCTTTTATTATTATTATGACTCGTTCCGGATAAATTTTACCTACAATAAACCCGCCTTTTTTCAGTTCCTCACCCTCTTCATATTCCAGACCGTTTAAAATAGCGAAGTTTTTTGCGCCCATATTCAAATAGCCGGTATATTTGATATTAACTCTCAAAGCCGATATATCAGCTTCTGTGTTTTCCGCTTTGAATTGAAATTCCGAATCAGAACTAAGCAAAGGATCCTTGCCCCATTGTTTTGGGGCTTTTTCAATAATATAGGAATCTATTTCAGAAAGACTCTCTCTTGTAAGTTCAGCAACATGTGAAATGAACTTGTTTAATGATTCCAGTTTACTGTTTTGGCCTATTGCTCCTCTTTTGCCGGGGGCCTCAATGAAAAAAACAAAAAAGCCATACACAAGGGATAGTGCCATAAAAAAAAGAATTATTTTTTCTCGTTTAGACATTCTTATTCCTGGGCCATCCAGACTTTGAGTCTGAATTCTTTTGTTTTCCTGATAGAAGTAATCTTTATCTGTTCAACAAATTCAAGAAAGGGTAGTTCACATAACTGGAATAAAAATCCGTGCAAATTAATAAACTCGCCTTTTGCGACAATGTTTATCAGCAGATGTCCCGACCCTCCGATTAATGTATCTACATCCGGGGTAACGTCCACAATTGTGATATTACTGTTTTTTGCAATAATATTTAACAGTCGAACAACTTTCCGAGTATCACCCTGCGCAAGTTTATTTTTCTTTGGCGTTGTCATGCCTTTTGTTTTCTTAAACTTGGTCTTCCTTAAAAGATTATTATAAACAGGAGTGAGGATCTTTTGTTCATCCATAGAACTTTTTATTTTTTTAATTTCCATATCCAACCCGGTCGAGCTTTGCATGGCAGGAAGAATTGTAAGAACAGTGAATACAAGGATTCCTCCTCCTAATACTAAAAAATAAGCAAGACTCTTCGTTGGAAAATTAGATAGTTTAATTTGTACCATTTTGTTTAGGAATCAATTTTAAATGTGTTGTAAACTGCAATACTTCATTATTATTAAAAAAACCAAGTGTCTTTTCACTGATAACAGGTTGATCAAATATGGGCGAACCTTTCAGAGCAATCAGGTACCTGGCCAGGATGGATTCCAGCGCCATTCTGTTCCCCAGAATAATACCACCAATTACAATCGATCTTTCCGGATTTTCCTCCTTAGCTCCAGGAGCTGCTTCCAGCTGAGCTGAAATACTTAACAGGCGAATATTAGCGGGTGTTAGGTCAGCAATTTCACTTAATGCCGCAATAACCAGATATTTTCGGCCATATTCCTTAAATGCCTCATTATTACGTTTTGCCTCTTCAACCAGCTTAAGTATTGCGACCTGATCTACATTGGAGATAAAGCTTGACATCTCCAGCTTTAGCATGGCCACCTGATCTTTTTTCTCTCGTATTGTGTTTCCTTGATAAAAATAGAATCCGACACACAGGATCATTACTAAAGTAAAGCCGGCATAAAGAATTTTATTGATAAAAGCAATGTTTGCAACTTGCTTTTTATCCTTATAAGTAAACAAAAAATTGGGTGTCATGGAATTATTGGAAATTGCTATACCTGCTGCAGGGGTAAAAGCTTCCCTTTCAAGCGCTGATTCTGGGCCTGTGACTTCACCTGAAAACTCTGAATCAGCAGAAAAAGGATCAAAGTTTTCTTTGGGAATACCAAGCTCATTTCCTATATAATCGACGATCAATTGGTGAGGACGAGCGCCACTGGATATATATATCCTTTCCACACTCTCATTTTCAAAAATTGCAGAAAAATGTTCGAAAGTTAGCTCCATCTGTCTTACCAGACGTTTAAGGGCAGGCAGGATTATCTTGAAAATTGCTTTCTCTTCAGGTCTAAGTTCAGCAGGACGGGAGTCCGAAGGAGATGAATCAGGATCAAAACCAAAAAATATTTCCTGAGCTCTGTCAGCATCTATTTGCGTCTTTTTCGCTTCATCAGAATCGACAGGCTTTGAAGATAATTCCACCCGGTTTTCATCTTTTTCTCCGGTTATGGTTGCACTCATTGTTTTTATACCGGCCTTGATACCGCGTGACAAAACAAGATATCCATTTGAAAAGATGTCAATGCGCGACCAGTCTCTCCCGATATAAAGGCTCGATACATTTTTTGCGCCGGTTCCCATCCAATTATTCAGCAGGAGATTCTGGAAAGCGAATGGAACGATTGATATTCCCGTTAAGTGGAAACCGCTTTTGGAAAAAATTCCTTTTAGTTTCTTGATTTCCTGAGTCGGGGCAGTATAGGCCATAATCTCTGTTTTCTTAGAACTACCCTCTTCAATATCACCCAAAACTTCGAAATCAAATGTTGTATTTTTTTCATCAAAGCTTGTTATTTTTTTAAATGACCAGTAAACAGCATTGGCAATCTGCTTTTGAGGGACTTTGGGTATTCGAAGATAACGCATTTCAACACGGGCTGAAGAGATGTTGGCCCAAATTTCAGTACTTTTTGCAGACCCGCAAAATCGAGTAAGAACCGATTTTAAGTAAGGAATAAATTCCGGGTGATCAACAGAAACATTCGGCAAATAAGGTACCTTCTGATAATCAAGCAGGTGTTGTTTCTGGGGGGAAGAATTGCTGGTTTTTACCAGTTTCAGTTCATTATAACCTATGTCAACTCCAACTGTTGTTGACTTTTTGAAAGTAACTAAATTGCCGAAATTAGATTTTATACGTTGCGAAAATGAACGCGATGAAGTAATATTGGAAAATTCAGAACCTGTTTTAGTGCTGCTTCTAATCAGGTCAAGCAATCTTTCAGTAGAAGAAATTTCATCTTTTGCCAAGGTTATTCTCCATTCTATGATGGCGGCATGGGAAAACAAGGTTTTTATTGGGAATCATTATTGACTTAATGATATAAAACCCATTATTCAGTAAAGGTATTAATTAACACATAATTGATGCGATTTGTCAACAATTATAACTTAAAAACCGCGACAATTTTAAAACGTGATAGAATCCGATTAAAAAAATCCCATTAAATCCCCCTTTAATACAGGTGGTTTTATCGTTTCCCCCTTTATTAAAAGTGGTATCAGGGAGGATTTTTAAAATTTGTAAGCTCTGATAAAAAAATCAACAGGAATGACAAATGAATAAAAACCTAACAGCGTATTTCTCTGTATATCTTATAGCAACAATCGTTTTTTTTAGCGCCAATTTTACTTCAATAGCCGCTGAGCACGGTAAAAATCAAACCCCACAACCTGTTCCTGTACGTGTAGCCAGGGTAGAAATCAGGTCGGTTTCAGATCAAATATCGCTGGTTGGAACGACTGAAGCAATTGCAAAAAGCATAATTGCCTCCGAAGTTTCAGGTATTGTTGAATATTTTCCGGTAAAAGAAGGAGATTATATAAAAAAAGGAGAGCTGCTTGTAAAATTAAAGACCACTTATTTAAAACTTATACTAAAAGGTGCTGTTGCGGCAAAGCAGAAGGCCATTGCAAATCTTGAAAAGGCCAAAAAAGAGCTTGCCAGGGTAGCCAAGCTAAAAGACGCAAACAGTATCGCTGAAAGAAAATATGATGAAGCCTTTTATAACTACCGTGCGCTCTCCCAGGAGTTGGTGCAAAATAACGCGAAAATAGAACAACTTGAGTATGAAATTGCACAAAAAAAAGTTCTTTCACCTTTTTCAGGTTTCATAGCCGGTGAACACACACAGGTGGGTGAATGGGTCAGTGCCGGTGGAGCTGTCGTTACTCTCATTGATCTTAGCAAAATACGCATAACTGTTGATGTTCCTGAGCGCTATGTCGTATTGATTCCGCCAAAAAGCAGGGTAAAGGTTAAGGTTAAAAGCATATCCGACAAGCATCTTTCAGGCATAATTTACGCAGTACTTCCAAAGGGAAACCCGGATTCCAGAACATTTCCGGTAAGAATAAACCTTGAAAATTCCGGGTCTAAGATCAAAAGCGGTATGGAGGTATTTGTAACCTTTGACCTGGCACGTACAAGGAACGCACTCCTTGTGCCAAAGGATTCTATAGTCACATCAGGAGAAGAAAAAATGGTCTTTTCTGTTGCCGGCGGTAAAGCTGTTCCTGTCAGAGTAAAAGTTACAGGTTTTTTTGACGGCAACGTGGCTGTTGAAGGAAATCTAAAGCCCGGAGATCAAGTCGTCATAAGGGGTAATGAGCGCCTGAGGCCGGGGCAGGCGGTTGAAGTGCAAAACTAAGGGCTCGCGCAAAAATAATTGTTTTCAATTAAACCACGGGCTATGCTCGTACGACCCTAAAAGGTTTTACCGTTCCGGCGAAAATAAATAAAATATTGATGATAAGAAAATATTGAACGGCAGAGTAAAGCGTTTTTGAACGTCCAACATCGAACATCGAACGTTGAACATCGAATGATGAAATCGCTTCGCTTCGCCGTTTTATAAAAATAGGCGGAATCCTTATTCAAAATTCGATGTTGGACGTTGGATGTTCGACGTTCATAGCCTTTTAGCCTGACGGCTATGCCCTTAAGAGACAGTAAGAAGTCAACGGTTCATTTCGAAGGTTTAAGGTGTCAGTATTCAGCATCTATGCTCCTGACACCCGACACCTGAAACCTGAAACCAATGTAACCTGCCGACGCCATACTTTGGACCGAACAATGATCGACAAAGTTTTGTCGATGTTGATCAGCTAAGAACTTAAACTATGAAACTTGTTGATATTGCAATAAAAAAACCGGTTACCGTGACTGTAGGGGTAATACTTCTCGTTTTGTTCGGTTTTATCTCCCTTTTCAGGATCCCCATTCAACTGACCCCGAATGTGGATCTTCCGGAGATTTCTATTCAAACACGGTGGAGCGGTGCCAGTCCCCTGGAAGTTGAGCGTGAGATTGTCGATG
>JAUWOH010000310.1 GCA_030612225.1 Desulfobacteraceae bacterium | reverse complement strand
AGACCGGGCAGGAAAAATTGTATTCTCATACTATTCAAAGAGTATGAAAGATATCCCTGCCAATGATATTGTTATCGGTATGTTGGAAAAAGAGGATAACACCTGAGCCAATTTCAAAATGCCACATGGAGAATAATAAAGGAAGAAAATCACATTAATCGAAGATAAATTAAAGATAAAAAACTTTTGTGAACATCGGCTATTCCGGGATATGGTAAAATATGACTTTAAACTTTAAACAGATAAGTTTGGAACAGCAATCGGAATACTCAAAATATTTTGCTACCTGCCCTCAGAAAGCTTCTGACTACAGCTTTGTCAATCTATGGGGGTGGGCTAAAGAGTATGGACTGGACTGGGCATGGACAGATAATCTTGTCTGGATAAGGCAGACCATTCCGGAAATACTATACTGGGCTCCCATAGGATCTTGGGACGGAATCGACTGGAAGAACTGTTTTGAAGAATTGGGCGGCAGACAAACCCTATTTATCCGTATTCCCGAAGAACTGCTCCGAGTCTGGAAAGAAAGTTATGGAGACCGCATCGCTATAGAAGAAGAAAGGGGCAATTGGGATTATATTTACTCCATTTCGGAGCTAATCGAGCTTACGGGCAAACGCTTTCATAAAAAAAAGAACCTGCTTAATCAGTTCAGAAAAAATTACAACTTTCAGTTTATACCTTTTAATACGGAAACGATCCATAAGGCGATGACTATGCAGGAAGACTGGTGCACCTGGCGAGACTGCGAGTCATCGGACGTACTCGCGGCTGAAAACAATGTGGTTTCCCGGGTTCTAAATAGCTGGGAAAAGCTCAACGGTCTTATTGGCGGCGCAATAATAGTCAATGAGACAATGGCAGCATATACAGTCGCAGAAAGCCTTTCAGCAGACATGCTTCTTATCCATTTTGAAAAAGGAAATACGGACTTTAAGGGAATTTATCAGGCAATTAACCAGCTATTTCTCGAGAATTCAGGTAAGAACTATGAATTTGTCAATCGCGAACAGGACCTGGGCGATGAAGGCCTGCGAAAGGCGAAACTGTCCTATCATCCGGCGGATTTTCTTAAAAAGTACTGTGTAAATCTATTGTGATACCTTTGTTATTGAAAGCTTCACTTACGGTAATGGAGAAATAAAAAAAGATTAGGCCGGATAAAAAAAGTGTGTAATAAGTATAAAGGAGGATATACTCATGGATAATAAAATATTAGTAGCATTTGACGATTCTGAGAACGCTATGCGGGCGGTGGAATATATAACAAAAATTTTCACCACCGATAATAAAATTACCTTATTCAATATAGCCCAAGACACTGCGGCCCTGTGCGATATGAACAGCCCGGCATTGACTCCATATTTTAAATCTCAGCAAAGCTCTTTTTGTACACTTGAAAATAAAAAAAAGAGCCTGGTTGACAGCGCATTACAAAAAGCTCGGAAAAAATTAATAGCTGCCGGGTTTGAAGAAAAAAATATATCTATAAAAGCAGAAACCAAAAAAAAGGGTGTTGCAAGGGATATCGTTAAAGAAGCCCAGTCCGGTTATAACACCATTGTACTAGGGAGAAGGGGGCAATCCGGGATTAAGGATTTTATCCTCGGCAGTGTTTCACACAAAGTATTTCAACTGGTTAAGGATATATCTGTGCTGGTCGTTAATTAATGTCCATTTTCTATTATTTTGCAAGGGCTTCGAAGCATATGAAAAAACATAAAGTTACTATATTTAAACCATACCCATTTTACGACGGTCAAAAGATACACATTGACGGAGGCCCGCGAAATGGTGACTGGGAAGTTATAGGCGTTACCGAACACAAAGTCACCCTTCGCTGCCCGGTCAGTTTCAAAGAATTCAAATGGGACCGATTCTGTTATTTCGTTGAAGATATCACCAGTTCAAGCACCCAGCCTCCTGCTTAACAGGAAATTTTCTGTTTTACAGTAAAAATTATTGGATGTCCCTTAATTCACCCGATGTCATTCCTACGTTCCAAGATAGCGGTAAACACCCATCTATGAATCATGGTAAATTGGAAAACCATACTGATTTGCGGGGAGATTTATTTTCCGACTCGCCGGTAGATAACAAAGTTCTCCCTTTTACCAAACCGAAGAATTTATCTTTACTCTGAAATTCACCCACATTCATATTTTCGGAGTCTACGCTTACCTGCCCAAAAAACTCGAAGCTGGCTTGTTGTACTTCCTTTCATCAGTATTATCATCGATCCGGCATCTGTCTGGCTGAAACTGTTCGGTGATCCTGTTTTTCTCTGGCTGCACATCCACGGTATTGTTTTTGCCGTCGACGCTGTTCTTATACTGTGGCAGATATGGGGCAATCCTGGCATAAAAATATAGCAGATTGAGTCAATAAAACACGTACATTTCAACGCAAATGGAGTCAAAACTAGATTTGGCGTTATAGGGTGGATATTTTTTATCCACCCGGATCGCCTTCCGGGATGAAACCGGGTATTTTTTATCCACCCTTTAGCGCTTTTTTAAAAGGGAAAAATGCTTCCATTAATACGGAAACTAATAACATTTGTAAAATTAGACAGTTAAATATAACCACCACAATGTGGCATACTCCTTGCTTTGTTAAATCACAGCACACTATAAAGGAGGTAGGCGATAGTGGAGCTGTTATCTGGATCGGTTGAACAGGGTCACAGGTGGCAAGCCGCCGAAGTGTCACTAATGAGTATGAGGCTATTTAAAATCTGCAGAATTATAGGAGGCACGACATGAAGCAGTTTTTGCTTAAAATTTTATCATTTGCGTTTGTAGTGGCAGCAGTTGCTTTTATTGCTCCCAGCAATTCAGCGGCTGACCCTTCCATCTGGGCGCCAACGCAGCTGGCCATACTTATTGAAGAGGGCTTGGAAAAAAACCAGGATATCCAGAGTCTGGCGTCTAAAGTAAAAAGCCTAAAAGAAGAGGTTTCGTTTGCGGGATCATTGAATGATCCTCGCATTGGTATCGGTTTCCTGAATCTTCCAACCGACACATTCAAGTTTGACCAGGAGGCGATGACCCAGAAGCAAATTTTTATCGCCCAGAAAATACCGTGGTTCGGCAAATTAAACCTCCGTTCCCAAAGGGCAGCAATAACTGCGATTCGTCAAGAAGCGATCCTAAATGCAAAACGGCTGGAACTCGCCCGACAAATTGCTTCGGCATATTACGAACTGGGTTTTGTTGCCAGTGGTCAGAAAATCAATGAGAGACTCGTTAAAATGTTGACCCAGCTACTCAGGGTATCGGAGACGAGATATGCAGCGGGTCAGGGTCTTCAGCAAGATGTTTTGCAGGCCCAGGTAGAATTGAGCAAACTTTTAGATGAACAGATCACTTTGGACAAAAAGCGCCGAGTGCTGGAAGATCAGATCAACAGTCTGCTGAATCGGGAGAGTTTCATCCCTGTTACACCACCTGAAAGCTTAAAATATCCTGATACTGTGTTGGAAGAAAAGAAATTGCAAACTCTTGCCTTGACGATGAATCCCTGGCTGAAAGTCAAACTGGCTGAAATCGATCTGGCCAGTACTGAAATTGAACTGGCCCGAAAGGACTATTGGCCGGATATGGATTTCAAAGTGGCTTATGGTCAGCGGGACAAAAATGAGGACGGCCAGGACCGAGCAAATTTTCTTTCAACCTCTGTTGTCATGAATATTCCCCTCTGGCAGAAAACCAGGCAGAACAAAAAGCTGGGCGCAACCAAGCTGCGCCACAAGGCTGCTTCGCAGTCTTATCATAATTTGGTGAACAGTCTCCCTCACAAAATAGATGCTCTGGTAATCAATATCCGAAACTTACAGAAAAACTACAAGCTAATTACAGAGGCATTGATCGTCCAGGCAGAGCAGTGGGCCCGGTCATCTTTAACCGCCTATGAGGTTGGTAAAGTAAACTTCAATACCATGATCAATGCTCAAATTCGTTTGCTTCGCTTCGAACTTCAGTCAAAAAATTACCTGTTCAGCCTTTATAAAAAACGTGCAGAACTTGAAGAGGTTTTGGGCGCACCGCTTTTGTCTCAGAATCCGCCTGATAATGTATCTCATTTGAATAAGGAAAAAACATCATGAAAAAACGTATAAAGAGATCCCTTTTTATCGCAACTTTTAGTTTGATCGCTGTCTTGACAGCACTGATCACCTGGAAAGGTTTCGACATGAACCACACCGACAAACCGATTCTTATGGTTGCAAAAGTCGTGGGCGCGGAAAACGAACTCAAAGCAGGAATGATTAATTCCAAAGCCGGCAAAAAGATCAAAT